>CAXUBD010000156.1:1345-7070 GCA_964249225.1 uncultured Verrucomicrobiota bacterium
TTGCGCCGCGAGCGAATCACTTTTCTTCGCGGCGCCGTGGTTGTGATTATCAGACATTTATTTGGCCGTAAAGATTAGCAGCCCGACACGAGACGGGCGAATGAAAACCACACGCGCTCCAAACAAGTTTTGCATCCGCCGCCGTTTAACGCAAAGATTTCGCGTGCCGGTAATTGACCATCTTTTTTCCGTCGGCCAGATTCGCAAGGCCGTCTGGCGGCTTTGGTATCCGTTTTTGACGCGATGGTTGCATGGCGAAGAAGTTTTATTTCTCAACTACGCTTATGAAGAAGAGCCGCCGCTGAACATTCCGCTCGCGCCTGGCGACGAACCCAATCGCGCGTGCATCCAGCTTTATCATCACGTCGCCACGCAAGTGGAACTGCGCGGGAAAAATGTTTTGGAAGTGAGTTGCGGCCACGGCGGCGGCGCTTCCTATCTGGCGCGAACATTTCAGCCAAAAAATTACACCGCGCTCGATTTGAATCCCGCTGGAATAAATTTTTGCAAAAAACGTCACAAAGTTGACGGCTTGAACTTCATGCAAGGCGACGCGGAAAATCTGCCGTTTGCGACAGGCAGCTTCGACGCGGTCATCAATGTCGAGGCGTCGCATTGCTATCCGAACTTTCCAAAATTTTTAGCGGAGGTCGCGCGCGTGTTGCGGCCTGGCGGACATTGTCTCTACGCCGATTTCCGGTTCAGCGAACGGCTGGCCGAATGGGAAAAAGCCATCGCCGCCGCGCCATTCAAAATTTTGCATGCTAAAAACATTAATGCAGATGTTCTGCGCGGCATGAGCCAAAATTCTGCGCGCTCGCAAGATTTGATCGCGCGGCATCTGCCGAAGTTTCTGCACTCACTGGGCCGCGATTTTGCGGGCACCAAAGGTTCGCGCATTCACCAGGCGCTCGCCAGCGGCGAGCTTTCGTATCGTTCCCACTGTTTTGAAAAGTTTGCGCCAACCACCGCACCTTGACGCTGGCGGACAAAAGCGACAGACTTGCTTTGCACTTCTGAATCAAAATAAATTTTATCTCATGGCAACCAAACAAATCATCAAACCCGCAAAATCACCCGCCGCCGTCGGCCCGTATAATCACGCCGTGCGCGTTGGAGATCTGCTTTTTTGCGCCGGACAAATCCCGATTGAACCGGCGACGGGCAATCTGATTTCCGGCGACATCAAAACGCAAACCGAGCGCGTGCTGGAAAATGTGAAGGCGATTTTGGACGATCAAAAATTGACCTTTCCAAATGTAGTGAAATCAACGGTGTTTCTCACGAACCTCGCGGACTTCGCGGGAATGAATGAAATTTACGCGAAATATTTCACCGAAAATTTTCCGGCGCGCTCGACGATTCAAGTGGCCGCGCTTCCCAAAGGCGCGAACGTGGAGATTGAAGTCGTCGCGCATTTTTAGCCCATAGCTGCTTTCGGCAGAAAGCAGCCGAATAAAAAATGCCGCGCTCTGCCGAGCGCAGCTACAAAACAAAATGCCTGTTGGAATCCAACTGTTGATCGCGCTGTTCGTCGGCGGCTGCTTGGGATTTTTGTTCGGCTGGCTTTATGGCCGCGGCCGCGTGGTCGCGTCGCCGCCGGACAACCGGCTGGAAAATGAATTGCGCCAGCAAATCACTTCGCGCGAAACGGAACTCACACAACTACGCGTGCAATTGACGGAAACGAGCAATGCCCGGGCGGCAGCGGAAGCGAAATTTGCATCGTCGGAAAAAATGCTGGTCGAGCAACGCACGTTGCAGGACAAGGCGCTGATTGATCTGCGCGAGGCATTCAAGGCGTTGAGCGCGGATGCGTTGAAACAAACTGCGCCGGAATTTTTGCGGCTGGCCGAGCAGAGTTTCGGAAAATTTCAGGAAACGGCCAAAGGCGATCTGGCGCAGCGACACGAGGCAATCAAAACTTTGGTCGAGCCGTTGAAGCAACAACTGGAAACTTACCAAAAACGGTTGCAACAAAGTGAAAGCGCGCAATCGTCCGCGCTCGGCGAAGTGAAAAAACATCTGGAGACGCTCGCGCAATCCAATCTGTCGCTCGCCAATGAAACGCAGCAGTTCCGCATGGTTTTAAAATCGAATCAGGCGCGCGGGCGTTGGGGCGAGGAAACATTGCGCCGCGTCGTCGAGGCGGCGGGCATGAGCGCGCATTGCGATTTCACGGAGCAAACGCAGGCCGGTGAAAACCGTCCAGATTTGATTGTGAAATTGCCCGGCGAACGGTTCATCATCGTGGACGCGAAAGTTCCTGATTTTGATTTTCTCCACGCGCTGGAATCGGCGGACGAAACGAAACGCGCCGAGGCGTTGGCAATTCACGCCGCAAAATTAAAGGCGACGATCAAATCGCTGGCCGACCGTGATTATCCGAGCCAGTTTCCGAACGCGCTGGATTACGTCGTGCTGTTCGTGCCGGCGGAATCGCTGTTCAGCGCGGCGCTGGAAGGAGATCACGATTTGATCATCTGGGCGGCGGGCAAACGGATTTTGCTGGCGACGCCGGCGTCGTTGATCGCGCTGTTGCGTTCCGTGAGCGTGAGCTGGCAGCAGCACGCGCAGACGGAGAACGCGGGAAAAATCGCGGAAGCGGCGCGGGAATTTTATGCGCGCGTGGTTAAGTTCACGGAACATTTTGAAAAAATCCGCAGCGGATTGGAGCGCGCGAATTCGGCGTTCAACGACGCGGCGTCGAGTTTCCAGACCCGCATCCGTCCGGCGGGCGAGCGGCTCGCCGAACTCGGCGGCGCGGCGTCGGGCAAAAAACTGGCGGACGTCCAGCCGTTGGATTCCATGTTGCGCTTGCCGCTGGAATGAATCTTGGCATGATTCGGCTTATGCACAGAATCTCCGTTTTAATTCTCGCGCTGCTTTTTTGCTTCAATTCCCTCAACGTTTTTGCCCGCGAAGACACGCTGCTGGATTCGGATTGGAAATTTCAATTGGGCGAAAACATAAATGCTGAAGCAACAAATTTCGACGACGCTGGCTGGCAGGCGGTTTCGATTCCGCACAACTGGGGCTGGCAGGAAGCGCAACAGGGAAAAGATTATTATCGCGGGCCGGGCTGGTATCGGCGCGAACTGGCTGTCGCGCCGGAAACCGGCAAACGGTATTTTTTGCGGTTCGAGGCGGCAAGCCTGGTGGCGGATGTTTATCTGAATGGAAAATTATTGGGCGAACATCGCGGCGGCTTCGGTGCGTTTTGTTTCGAGATCACGACCAATTTGTCGGCCAGCGGAAAAAATTTACTCGCTGTGCGCGTGGATAATTCCAAATTCCCGGATGTCGCGCCGTTGAGCGGGGATTTTTCGGTTTATGGCGGATTGTATCGTCCGGTGCATTTGATCGTGACGGGCGCGGAAAATTTCACGCCGACGGATCACGGTTCGCCAGGCGTCGCGTGGCTGCAGACGAGCGTTTCGTCAACGCAGGCCGTGCTGGATGTGACGGCGCAAATTTCCAACGGCACGAAGAAAAATCAATCGCAGACGTTGATCGCAGTGGTGCTGGATGCAAATGGAAATTCCGTGGCGAGCAGCGAGGAAAAAATCACGCTCGCGCCGAGCGTGACCGCCCCTTATTTCCTGCGCGTCACCGTGCCGCACCCGCATTTGTGGAATGGCCGCAAGGACCCGTATCTTTACAAGGCAGTCGTTGAATTGCGCGCGGCGGATGAAGTGGTGGATTCGATCGAACAGCCGCTGGGCTTGCGTTCATATTTTGTTGACCCGGACAAGGGATTTTTCCTGAATGGCCAGCCATATCATCTGCACGGCGTGAACAAACATCAGGATCGCTCCAATAAAGGCTGGGCGGTTTCCGAGGCGGACTTGAACGAAGACATTTCGCTCATCAAGGAAATGGGTTGCACGGTGATCCGTTGCGCGCATTATCAGCACAGCGATTATTTTTACAGCTTGTGCGACCAAGCGGGAATTCTGGTCTGGGCGGAAATTCCGCAAGTTGATGAAATCAATGCCTCGCCGGAATTCGAGGAAACTTCGCGCAACCAGTTGCTCGATCTCATCCGGCAAAACATCAATCATCCGTCCGTTTTCACGTGGAGTTTGTTCAATGAAATCAGCGGCGACGGCCATGCCGATCCGCACCGCGAGTTGCAGGATCTGAAAATCACCGCCAATGGCGAAGACCCGACGCGTCCGACAATCGCCGCGACCCGCATAGACCAATACCCGGAGATGAATAAAATTCCCGACTTGCTCGGCTGGAATATTTATCCCGGCTGGTATTCCGGTTCGAAGGATGATTTTGGCAGGTTACTGGACCAACATCGCAATGACAGCCGGCACGGCGGATTTTGCGTGAGTGAATACGGCGCGGGCGCAAACGCGACCCAACATGAAGATGATCCGCCGCAGCCGATCACCACAAGCCAATGGCATCCTGAAGAATGGCAGGCCATCGTCCATGAATCGGCCTGGGCGGCGATGAAGAATCGTCCGTTTGTATGGGGCACGTTCATCTGGAACATGTTCGACTTTGCCGTCAGCACGCGGCACGAAGGCGGCACGCCCGGGCGCAATGACAAGGGACTTGTGACTTATGACCGCAAAATCAAGAAGGACGCGTTTTATTTTTACCAGGCGAACTGGTCGGATGAGTCAGTTCTTTATATCACCAGCCGCCGTTTCATCGAACGGACGAACGCAGTGACGGATGTGAAAGTTTATTCCAATGCGAACGAAGTGGAATTGTCGCTCAATGGAAATTCACAGGGTAAGCATAACGACGGCGCGAACGGCGTGTTTATCTGGAAGGCTGTCAAATTGCGACCGGGCGAAAATAGGGTTGAAGCCCGCGCGGAACGTGATGGAAAAAGTTTGAATGACAATTGTGTGTGGACATTGAAATAGGTTGAGGAGTTTAAAATAAAAAAACCCGGAGAATTTTCTCCGGGTTTTTTTATTGAAAGAATGGCGGCAACCTACTCTCGCGGAAGCTATACAACCACTACCATTGGCAAGACTGTGTTTGACGGCCGTGTTCGGGATGGGAACGGGTCGGACCACAGCTTTATGGCCACCAAATTGTTTCGCACGGATTTTTACCGTGCTAAATTTTTTAAAAGATCGTTTCCGAAACCGGTCCGACGATTCTCTGAAAACTACACACAGGGAACATGAATAGGGTTTTCCACAATTCGCGAGTTGAAATCGCATTTCGAACATTGCAAGAGCGAACCGAAGTTCACGCTTGCTTTGAAAGAAAAAGCGATCAAGCCGCACGACCGATTAGTACTAGTCAGCTGAACGCCTCGCGGCGCTTACACTTCTAGCCTATCAAACGGGTGGTCTGCCCGTGGTCTTTAGGGAGCTTGCGCTCCGGGAAACATTATCTTGGGATGAGCTTGGCACTTAGATGCTTTCAGCGCTTATCTCTTCCGCACATGGCTACGCAGCGATGCCCCTGATGGAACAACTGCCACACCAGAAGTGCGTCAAACCCGGTCCTCTCGTACTAAGGTTTGAACCCCTCAAGTTTCCTGCGCCCACAGTGGATAAGGACCGAACTGTCTCACGACGTTCTGAACCCAGCTCGCGTACCGCTTTAACCGGCGAACAGCCGGACCCTTGGGACCTTCTCCAGCCCCAGGATGCGATGAGCCGACATCGAGGTGCCAAACCGGATCGTCGATATGAACTCTTGGATCCGATCAGCCTGTTATCCCTAGCGTACCTTTTGTCCG
>CAXUBD010000157.1:0-4957 GCA_964249225.1 uncultured Verrucomicrobiota bacterium
AAAGATGCACGGTCGCCTGCGGCAATCGCGACACAATGCCGATGGTGATGATGAGCGAAATGCCGTTGCCGATGCCGCGCTCGGTGATCTGTTCACCAATCCACATCAGCAACATCGTGCCGGTCGTCATGATCGTGACCGCTTCGAAAATATACAAAAAAGGATTTTGGATGAGTACCAGATCGCCATGGATTCCGGGGAACGTTTTCTGTGGATTTTCCCAACTCGTCGCAAAATACCAGCCCTGGCCGATGCACAACAGTAAAGTCAAATAGCGTCCGTACTGAATTATTTTTGAACGCCCGCCTTCTTCGCGCGCGAGCTTGCTCAATTTCGGCCAGACCGCCGTGAGCAACTGGATGATGATGGTCGCGCTGATGTAAGGCATGATGCCCAGCGACGCGATGGCGCAATGTTCAAACGCGCCGCCGGCAAAAGTATTATACATTCCCAGCAAGCCGCCGCTGCCCTGCGCGTTTTGGGTGAAAAATTTTGCGAGCGCGTCGCTGTTCAAACCCGGAATGGTGATGTAAGCCATCAAACGGCAGACCGCCAGCATTCCCAGCGTGAACAAAATCCGGGACTTCAACTCCGGGACTTTGAAGCAGTTGGCAAACGTGTTGAAGATGGAGCGGAACATTCGTCAGACACCGCAATCAGGATTTCGCCGGTTCGACGGGCTTGCGGCTGATGATCTCGCACGTGCCGCCCTTGGCTTCGATTTTTGCTTTCGCGGAAGCGCTGAACGCGCTCGCGCTGACGGAAAGTTTTTTGGTCAATTCGCCATTGCCCAGAATTTTAATTCCGTGCGAACGACCGTTTGCCAAACCAAGGGAACGCAATGCCGTTTCGTCCACCTTTGCGCCATTGTCAAATTTTTCAAGATCGCTGACGTTCACGCCATTATACTTGATGGTGAAACGGGCGTTGTTGAAACCGCGTTTCGGAATGCGGCGGATGAGCGGCATCTGGCCGCCTTCAAAGCCGATGCGGATCGAGCTGCCGGAACGCGCGGTCTGGCCCTTGCCGCCGCGACCGGAAGTTTTTCCGTGGCCGCTGGATTCGCCCTGACCCAAACGCTTGGTGCGATGCTTCGCGCCGGGACGTGGTTTAAGATTGTGCAGTCGCATAAAATTTTAAGCTGTCGCGGGAATCGCCGACGGCGGTTCGGGCGTTTTCACTTTTCGGATTTCCAAACCGCGGCTCTTGTAAATTTCATCGCGCAAACGGAGGCTCAACAAACCTTTGAGCGTCGCCTTCACGACGTTGGCCGCGTTGCTCGAGCCGAGCGATTTGGTCAGGATGTCCCGGATTCCGGCGGATTCAAGAACTGAGCGGACGGTCTTGCCCGCGATGATGCCCGTTCCCGGCGAGGCCGGACGCAACAAAATTTTCGCGCCGCCAAACCGGCAATAAACTTCGTGCGGGATCGTCGCATCTTGCAGCGAGACGTGAACCATCTGGTTGCGCGCGAGTTCACCGCCGCGACGGATCGCGTCCGCGACTTCGCCGGCCTTGCCGAGCGCGTAACCGACGCGGCCTTTTTTGTCGCCGACGACAACGAGCGCGCTGAAATTAAAACGGCGTCCGCCCTTGACGACTTTTGCGGAGCGGTTGATGTAAACGACCTTCTCGACGAGTTCTTCGGATTTGCCGCCGAATGAATTGTCGGATTCGCCGGGCGGTTTGCGACGACCGCGCGGGCCGCCGCGCGATCCGCCGCGCTGTCCGTCACCACCAGATTTATTGAGTTCAGCCACAGTATTTATTCAGGTTAAAATTTTAATCCCGCTTCGCGCGCCGCGTCCGCCAGCGCCTTGACTTTGCCGTGATAACGCGCGCCGCCGCGGTCAAAAACAACTTCCCTGATGCCCTTGTCCAGAGCCGCTTTCGCCGCGATGGTGCCGATAGTTTTCGCGCTGGTCACATTCGCCGCGAGTTTTTCGCGATCGGGCGTGATTTTGCTCAATGTCGAGGCCGCCGCAATCGTCAAACCGGCGCCGTCGTCAATGAACTGGACGTGGATGTTTTCGTTCGTGAAACACACGGCCATGCGCGGACGATCCTTCGTGCCGGTGACTTTCTTGCGGATGCGCCAGCGGCGCAACTGCGACAATTTTTGTTTTTTTTCCGTTCTCATTTCAATGCGCCCACGGATGGTGCCGTGAACTAAAAAATTTTACTGGACCGTCTTGCCTTCTTTGCGCGGGACGTGTTCGCCCGCATAACGCACGCCTTTGCCCTTGTAAGGTTCCGGCGGATAGTAGCCGCGGATTTCCGCCGCGACCTTGCCGACAATCATTTTGTCCGGCCCTTCAATCGTCAGTTTCGTGTTTTCCTCGACCGTCACTTTGATCTGGTCGGGAATGTCGTAATTCACCGGATGCGAATAACCGAGCGTCAAATTCACAACCTTGCCCGTGACGGCGGCCTTGAAACCGACGCCCTGGATTTCTAGTTTCTTGACGAAACCTTCGGCGACGCCCTTGACCATGTTGTTGACGAGCGCGCGGCTCAAGCCGTGCAGCGCCTTGGACTGCGCGTCGTCACCGGCGCGGCTGACGATGATCTGGCCGCCCTCGACCTTGAGGCTCGTGCGTTTCGGCAATTCCCAGTCGAGCTTGCCTTTGGGTCCTTCGACCAAAACTTTCTGCCCTTTGATCTCCACTTTGACTTTCGGTGGAATGGCAATCGGTTGTTTTCCAATTCGCGACATAAAATTAAATGATTACCAGATGTAACACAGCAGTTCGCCGCCCAAATTTTTCTTGCGGGCCTGCACGTCCGTCATCACGCCTTCGGGCGTTGAAATCACCACCACGCCCAGGCCGCCGCGCACGCGCGGGATTTTCGTCGCGCCGACGTATTTGCGCAGGCCGGGCTTGCTGATGCGTTTGAGGCCTTCGATGACGCTTTTTTTGCCGTTGTATTTCAAACGGATTTTCAGCTTCTTCAGCGTCGCGCCGTCCACGGCGACTTCGGCGACGTAGCCCTGCTGTTTCAAAATGTTCGCCACATTTTCCTTGATGTGCGAGTGCGGCAATTCCACCACGGGCAACAGCGCGCGGCCGGCGTTGCGGATGCGCGTCAACATGTCTGCAATCGGATCGCTCATAAAAATTTTACCAGCTGGCTTTCGTCACACCGGGAATCAAACCGTTCAACGCCGCTTCACGGAACGTCAAACGCGAAACGCCGAACTTGCGCAAATAACCGCGACGGCGGCCGCTGAATGCGCAGCGGTTCACGACGCGCGTCGGGCTGGCGTCGCGCGGCAATTTCGACAGGCCGACGTAATCGCGTTTCGCCTTCAGTTCAGCGCGGATCGCGGCGAACTTCTTCACCGTTTCCGACTTGCGCTTGTTGCGCTCCAACCATGCTTTCTTGGCCATAAATTAAATTATTTTTCCGCGAACGGAAATCCCATCAGTTTCAGAAAATCCAGTGCGTGGGCGTTGTCGCCGGCGCTGGTCACGATCGTGATGTCCATGCCCTGCGTCCGCTTGATTTTGTCCATTTCGATCTCCGGAAAAATCGTCTGGTCGTTCACGCCGAACGTGTAATTGCCGCGACCGTCAAACTTGCGCGGCGACAAACCGCGAAAATCGCGGATGCGCGGCAGCGCTGCCGCGACGAGCCGGTCAAAAAATTCATACATCACGTCTTTGCGCAACGTCACGCGGCAGCCGATGTTCTGGCCTTCGCGCAATTTGAACTGCGCGATGCTGTGGCGCGACTTGTTGATGACCGGCTTGCGACCGGTAATCATCATCAAATCTTTCGCCGCATCTTCCACCGCGCCCTTTTCCAGCGACGCGCTCACGCCCATGTTCACCACAATCTTCACCATCTTCGGCACCTGATGGATGTTCTTGTAGTTGTGCTTTTGCTTCAGCGCCGGCACAACGTCGTTGACGTACTTTTCGTAAAGTCGGTTTTTCATTTTTTGGCGTCACGGATTTTGCCGTGACAAAATTGTTCAGCTTGCCGCCGTCGGCTCCAAGGCTTCCGCCTTCTTCACATTGGAAATGTGGATGGACCCTTCGCGTTCCAGAATCGCGCCTTGCGGATGCGTCTGGCTCTTGCGCGTGTGACGCTTGATCATCTGCACGCCTTCGACGACGACGCGCGATTTTTTCGTCAGCACCGCGATGATCTTGCCGCGCTTGCCTTTTTCTTTTCCTGCCAGCACGACGACTTCATCGCCTTTTTTAACATGAAAACTCATAAAAAATTCAAATGACTTCCGGCGCGAGCGAAATTATTTTCATAAATTTCTTGTCGCGCAACTCGCGCGCCACCGGGCCGAAAATGCGCGTGCCCTTCGGGTTCAATTCCTTGTCAATGATCACGCACGCATTGCGGTCAAAACGCAAAAACGAACCGTCGGCGCGCGGAATGATGTGGCGCGTCCGCACGACCACGGCGTCATGCACCTCGCCTTTTTTCACCGTGCCATCCGGCGCGGCGACCTTGATGTGAACCTTGATGACGTCGCCGATGCCGGCGTAACGCTGGTTCTTGCCCAGCACGCCGATGTTCCAGGCGATCTTTGCGCCTGTGTTGTCCGCGACATCCAAACTGGAACGAACTTGCAACATAAAAATCTTTTAAGCCGCCACCGATGTTTCCTGCACCGCGCGCTCGACGACTTCCACGAGCCGCCAGCATTTGGTTTTCGACAAGGGCCGCGTTTCCTCGATGCGCACGCGGTCGCCGATCTTCGCCTCGTTCTTTTCGTCGTGCGCGTAAAATTTCTTGTAGGCGGTGACAATCTTCTTGTATTGCGCGTGCGGAAAACGGCGCTCAACCTTGACGACGATCGTCTTGGTCATTTTGTTCGAGACGACTTCGCCGACGCGTTCCTTGCGGTTGCCGCGTTTCGTTTCCGGTTGAGTGACAGTTTCAGCCATACAAAAAATTAAACGGTTTTCGCCTTGTTGCGCAAGGACATCGC
>CAXUBD010000157.1:4967-6994 GCA_964249225.1 uncultured Verrucomicrobiota bacterium
GCGTCTCGATGCGCGCGATGTCCTTGCGCAACACGGTCAGGCGCGCGGGTTTTTCCAGTTGCGCGCTCGCCTGCTGCAAACGCAGGTTGAACATCTCGTGGCGCAGGTCGCGGCTCTTGGCCGACAACTCGACGAGCGTCATGTCTTTGGATTCAGCAAATTTCATAGCCAGTTAATTCGCGTGTTGGTGCCGCGACACAAATTTTGTCCGGATCGGCATCTTCGTGGCCGCCAAACGCATGGACTCGCGCGCGATCGCTTCCGTCACGCCGTCCACTTCGAACAAGACGTTCGCCGGACGGACGACCGCCACCCAGCCTTCGAGCGGCGCCTTGCCCTTGCCCATTCGCGTTTCGAGCGGCTTCTTCGTGAATGATTTTTGCGGAAAAATGCGGACCCACAATTTTCCGTGCCGCTTCATGTTGCGGGTGATCGCCACGCGCGCCGCCTCGATCTGCTTCGCGTCCATCCAGCAACGTTCCAGCGCCATCAAACCGTATTCGCCGAACGCGACCGTGTGGCCGCTGCGCGCGGTGCCTTTGCGACTGCCGCGGTGCATCTTGCGAAACTTCACTCTTGCTGGTTGCATTGCCATAACAAAAATCTTTTAAAAATTCCAAATCAATTCGCAGCGGCTTCGACCGGCGCGGGCGGCACGATCGGCGTGGCCACCACGGTTTTCTTCGGTTTGTTCTCACCTTTGCAGATCCAGCATTTGACGCCCAGCTTGCCATACATTGTCAACGCCTCGGCGAAACCATAATCAATGTCCGCGCGCAACGTGTGCAACGGCACCCGACCCCAGTGATACATTTCAACGCGCGCGAGTTCCGCGCCGCCAAGACGGCCGGCGCAACGGATCTTGATGCCTTCCGCGCCAAAATCTTTCGCCGTCTGCAACGCTTTTTTCATCGCGCGACGAAACGACACGCGGCGTTCCATTTGCAACGCGATGTTTTCGGCGACGAGTTGCGCGTCGAGTTCCGGCGTCTTGACTTCGACGATGTCCACGTAAACTTCCTTGCCGGTCATCTTGCTTAATTCTTCCTTGAGCTTGTCAATCTCCGAACCTTTGCGACCGATGACCACGCCCGGACGCGCGGTTAAAATGGTGACGCGGCAACGGCTCGCGGCGCGCTCGATCAAAATTCTGGGGACGGACGCCGTTTCCAGTTTCTTTTTCAACAGCGTGCGGATTTTGCGGTCTTCGGTCAGCAGCGTGCCAAATTCTTTTTTGTTGGCATACCACTTCGAGCGCCAGTCTTTGTTGACGGCGACGCGCAAACCGATTGGATTGGTTTTTTGTCCCATATTATTCGTCTGACAAAGTGATTTTGATGTGACAGCGGCGCTTGAGGATCGGACCGGCGGAACCCCGCGCCTTCGGGGTGAAACGCTTGAGCGTCGTCGCGGCTCCGGCAACCGCTTCCTTCACGCGCAACGTTTCGGGCTTGAGCTTGTTGTTGTTCTCCGCGTTGGCGATGGCCGAATGCAAAGTCTTGGCAACGAGCCGCGCGCCCTTGCGCGGGATGAATTGCAGCACGGCTTCCGCCTGCTGCGCGGACAAGCCTTGAATCTGACGCACGACCTCGCGCATTTTCTGCGCGGACATCGGCACGTTTTTTAAAATTGCGAAAACTTCCATAAAAACTATTTGGCCTCCGCCTTGGCCGTGTGCGCGCCGTGTTTCTTGAACGTCCGCGTCAGCGAAAATTCACCGAGCCGGTGGCCGACCATGTTTTCCGTCACGAACACCGGGTTGAAGATTTTTCCGTTGTGAACCGTGAACGTCAGGCCGACAAAATCCGGCGTGATCATCGAACGGCGCGACCACGTCTTGATCGGCGTCTTTTGATTCGTCGTCTTCGCCTTCTGGATTTTGTCCAGCAGGCTGAAATCTATAAACGGACCTTTTTTGATCGAGCGTCCCATAAATTATTTATTTTTCATCGGCAGACCGTTGCGTTGAACAACGATGAAACGGTTCGAGGTTTTATATTTCGCGCGCGTCTTGCCGCCCTTGGCGA
>CAXUBD010000158.1:0-5275 GCA_964249225.1 uncultured Verrucomicrobiota bacterium
GTCAAGGATGGCCTTGTTCCGCACCGGGTCTTCGCGCAGAGCCTTCGTGTTTTCCGTGGCGATGTAGCCGGGCGCGATGGCGTTCACGTTGATGCGATCCTTCGCCCATTCGTTCGCGAGCGCTTTGGTAATTCCCGCGATGCCGTGTTTGCTCGCGGTGTAGGCGGGAACAAAAATTCCGCCTTGAAACGAAAGCAGGGACGCGACGTTGATGATTTTTAAACGTGATTCCGGCGAAGATTTTTCGCGGCCTTGCGTCAACCACCATTTTGCAACCGCTTGACACAAAAAAAACGGCGACGACAAATTCGTTTGCAAAACTTCGTTCCAATCTTTTTCAGAAAAATCAACGGCGGGCGCGCGGCGAATGATTCCGGCGTTGTTGACCAGCGCGTCAATGCGTCCAGCCTGTTTCAAAATTTGTGAAATCAAATCGGCCGATTCTTTTTGTTTGCCGTTACTTAAATCCGAATTGACGCCCAAAAAACTTCCGCCGGATTTTTTCACTTCGTTTTCCGTTTCGACCAAATCACTGCGCGCGACCCCGACGACCGTTGCGCCTTCGCGCGCGAACGCGACGCAAATCGCCTGTCCGATGCCCCGGCTCGCGCCGGTGACGACGGCGACTTTATTTTTGAATTTCATAAAATATGACAATCGGAGGGACGAGTTACACGAGTCCCAAATCAATTAACCGATCAGGGACTCGTGTAACTCGTCCCTCCGAAAAATTATCGCAAATCTTGCGGCTTCACCGCGTCCATATCGTCGAACACCTGGTTTTCGCCAGCCATGCCCCAGATGAATTTATAATTGCCCGTGCCGACGCCGAAGTGCATGGACCAGTTTGGCGAGAGCGCAACTTCTTCGTTGTGCAAAAATAAATGGCGCGTGTTTTGAGGTTCGCCGAAAAAATGCGAAACAATTTTATCGCCGAGGTCAAAATAAAAATAAATCTCCGTGCGCCGCCAGTGTGTGTGCGGTGGAAAAGAATTCCAGACATTGCCCGGTTCGAGCGCGGTCAAACCCATCACGAGCTGGCAGCTTTGAATGCCGCCGGCGTGAATGAATTTATAAATTGTGCGCTTGTTGGCGGTTTCCGGCGCGCCGAGCGCGACCGGCGTGGCTTCGGAAGATTTCATCATCGCAGCGGGATGCGCCGAATGCGCGGGACAACTTAAAAAATAATATTTCGCGGGATTTTTTTGGTCGCTGCTTTCAAACGAAACCGATTTTGTTCCGATCGGCAGATAAACGCAGTCGAGTTTTTTGAGCGGAAAAGTTTTTCCGTCGGCAATGATTTTTCCCGCGCCGCCGACATTGATCGCACCCAATTCGCGGCGTTCGAGAAAAAAGGCGCGGCCGGTCTCTCTGTGATTCGGCAATTCGATTGGTTTCGCCACCGGCATCACGCCACCGACAAAAAGGCGATCGAGATCGGTGAAGTGGCCGGTGATTTCGCCGGGCGCAAAAAAATTTGAAATTTGAAACGTATCGCGCAGTTCCTGCGTGGACATTCCGATCAAGTCCTGCGGGCGCGGCGTACGGCGGATGGAATTTTCAAGCATGACAGCAGCTTTGCAAAAAAACAACCGGCCGACAAGCAGTTGTCGGCCGGTTGGCGGAAACTTTTTACAGATCAAATCACGGCTTCCAGATCATATCCGCGACGGTCTTGCCGGCGGGAATGAACGGAATGACGTGCGTGCTGTAAGGCACGACGACGTCGAGGACGTAAGGTTCGTCGGCATCAAGCATCCGCTGGATGGCGGCGCGCAAATCTTTTTTGAACATGACGCGTTCGCATTTCACGCCGAAGGAATTGCAGACGCGAACGTAGTCGGGATAAATCTCCGGGCGATGGTCGGGATCGCCGAGATAAGTATGCCCGCGATTGCCGGCGTAAAAATTATCTTCCCATTGCACGACCATGCCGAGATGCTGGTTGTTCAGGATGATCGCCTTCGCGGCAATTTTTTCGACATGCGCGGTGGCGAGTTCTTGGATGTTCATCAGGAACGAACCGTCGCCGTCAATGTCAATGACCTGCTTGTCGGGCAGCGCGACTTTCATGCCGAGCGCAGCAGGATAGCCGTAGCCCATTGAGCCAAGACCGCCGCTGGTCACAAACTGGCGCGGGTATTTGTATTTATACCACTGCCCCGCCCACATCTGATGCTGGCCGACGCCGGTGGAAATGTAAGCTTCGCCCTTGGTCATTTCGTAAAGCGTCTCGATGACCATCTGCTGCAAAATTACTTCGCTTTCCTTGCCCTGCATGTGATCAATCATGTGATCGCTGTTGGCGATCTCAGGCGTGATGCGATAGGCGAACGGCGCTTTTTTCTGCCACTCGGCGATCTGCGCGAGCCAAGCGGTGTGCTTTTTTTGAATCGGACGTTTCTCGACCAATTTGTTCAAACGCGTGAGCGCGTCCTTGATGTCGCCAACCACGGGCAGATTCGCTTTGCGGTTTTTGTTCAACTCTGCCGCGTCAATGTCAATGTGGACGATCGTTCCCGTCTTGCAAAATTCCTCGAACTTGCCCGTCACGCGGTCATCGAAGCGCACGCCGAACGCGAGCAGCAAATCCGCGCCGTCTTTCAACTTCACCATCGGGTCGTTGAAAGATTTGCGGAGTTCGTATTCGCCGTTCACCGCCCAGTTCGCGGAAGCCGAGCCGTGCATGCCGAGCCAGCGCAACGACAACGGATGCGTTTCGGGAAAACCGCCGATGCCCATGATTGTCGTCGTCACGGGAATGTTCGTGGCCTCGGCGAATTTTTTCAGTTCCGCCGCCGCGCCGCTCGTGATGATTCCGCCGCCACAATAAAGCACCGGACGTTCGGCCTTCTCGATGAGGCCGATAATTTCGTTCAACGCGATGTCGTCCGCCTTCAAATCCGGTTGCGTGTAGCCGGGCAAACCTTTTTTGATTTCTTCGAGCGTAGGCCAGACAGGTTGCGTCTTGGCCTGCTGGAGGTTTTTCGGAAAATCAATCACGACCGGGCCGGGGCGACCGGATTGCGCGATGTAAAATGCTTCTTTCACGATGCGCGGAATGTCGTTGATGTCCGTGATCAAATAAGAATGTTTCACGATGGGCAAAGTCACGCCGATCATGTCCGTCTCCTGAAACGCGCCGCGACCGATCATCGCCTGCGTCACCTGGCCGGTGATCGCGATGAGCGGACAGGAATCCATGAACGCATCGGCGATTGCGGTGACGAGATTCGTTGCGCCCGGACCGCTCGTGCCCATGCATACTCCGGCTTTGCCAGTGACACGCGCGTAGCCTTCCGCGGCAAAACTGCCGCCCTGTTCGTGGCGCGGAAGAATCGTGCGAATTTTTGAGTGCGTGAGCGACTGATGAATTTCCATGCTCGCGCCGCCGGGATATGCGAAAATAACTTCGACACCTTCGCGTTCCAGCGCTTCGACAAAAATGTCGCGGCCGAACATCGCCACGCCGACTTCGGCGCGCGGTTTGGTTTTTACAGCGGCGGGTTTTGCTTTTGCAATTTCTGTGGTTGTCTTGCTCATGGGTTTCTTTGGTTGTGGCTGACAATCGCGCGCGGGTCAAATAAAAAACCCACAGCCGTTGCCAGCCGTGGGTTCTTGTTAAAGTTTAGTTCAACAAGCGCCAACGGCGTCGCTTACTACAACGACGACCAGAATGACAGCTTGTGATGCGTTTTTCAACATTGCGAAATTACTTTAATGTTTCGGCGGAAAAGGGTCAAGTCATGAAATGAATCGTTGATTTTTGGCGCGTTGCAATTTTAATTTGCCGCAGAATTCTCGCGGCTGGACAAGCTGCTTTTCTTTCGGCAGGCTCGCGGCGTGGAACCTCCGATTTTGAAGCACCCGGCTGAAATCCCCAAGCCGAAGAAAGGACGCGGGAAACTTTTCATCACTTTCGTTGTCATGGTGGTTGTGATCGCGCTGGCGATATTTGCCATACTGCGGAAAAAAGAACCGGCCGTCACCGTCCAGACCGAAAAAGTCACGCGTCACAACATCACGGAACTCGTCGTGGCCAACGGAAAGATTTATCCCGTCGTGCAAGTCCACATCAGCCCGGAAGTCAGCGGCGAAATCATCGTCCTCGCCGTCAAGGAAGGCCAGCACGTCAAGAAGGGCGATTCGCTTCTGAAAATTTTGCCGGACGTCTACATCGCCGCCGTCAACCAGGCGAAGGCGGGTTATGAATCTTCGCTCGCCGGCAAAACCCAGGCGGTCGCGACTCTGGAAAAGGCCGAGGCAGATTACACGCGCAACAAGGAATTGTTCGACCGCAAATTGCTTTCCGAATCGGATTTCATCGGGTTCAAAGTCGCGCGCGACGTCGCGCAGGCGCAGGTGGAAAGCGCCGATGATCAAGTGAACGTCGCCAAGGCCGCCGTGGACAGCGCGCAGGATTCGCTGAATAAAACCACGATCGTCTCGCCGCTCGACGGCACGATCAGCCAGCTGAATTCGCAGCTCGGCGAGCGCGTCCTCGGCACGGTGCAAAACGCGGGCACGGACATCATGACCATCTCCGATCTGAACGCGATGGAGGCGCGCGTGGACATCGGTGAAATGGATGTCGTGCTCATCCAGCCCGGCCAGAAAGCCGATTTGGAAGTGGACTCGTTCAAAGACAAAAAATTCACCGGCATCGTCACGGACATCGCCAACACTTCCGAAGGATTGAGTTCGAGCGCCGCCGCGCTTTCGTCCGCTTCATCTTCATCGTCGCAGCAGGCGACGCAATTCCAAGTCCGCATCCGCGTCAACGAAAGTGAATTTTTCCGGCCCGGCATGTCCGTTTCGGCGGAAATTGAAACGCGTTCGCGCACCAACGTGTTGGGCGCGCCCATCGCGAGCGTCACCACGCGTTTGATCAAATCGAATTCAAAAACCAATTCGTTCGTCGCAAATACCAATTCCGTTCCGACCAATTCTGTCGCTGTCGCGAATATTGAAACCAATCTGCTCAAGGCCGACAAAAAAATAAATGAGTCGGAAAAACCAATTGACGTGGTCTTCGTCGTCGAAGGCGATCACGTGAAAACCGTGCCGGTAAAAATCGGCATCAGCGACGACAATTATTGGGAAATCACCGACGGCTTAAAAGAGGGCGATGAAATCGTCACCGGCAGCTACCACGCCATCAGCAAGGACCTGGACGACGGCAAAAAAATTGTCAAAGGCTCCGCCGCCGACAACAGCGCGAATTCAAAATGAAAAATGCAAAATTAAAAATGAGTCCTCACGCACGGACTCATTT
>CAXUBD010000158.1:5285-6971 GCA_964249225.1 uncultured Verrucomicrobiota bacterium
ATTTTTGATTTTTAATTTTTAATTCTTCGCATGAGCCTCATCAGCCTGCAAAAAATCTCGCGACGCTACCAGATGGGCGGCGACACCATCCACGCGTTGCGCGAAGTCTCGCTCGAAATCCAGCGCGGCGAATACGTCGCCATCATGGGTCCGTCCGGCTCCGGCAAATCCACGATGATGAATCTTGTCGGCTGCCTCGACACGCCGACTTCCGGCAGTTACGAACTCAACGGCCATCGCGTCAGCGAGATGAACGACAACCAGCTCGCAGAAATCCGCAACAAGGAAATCGGATTTATTTTTCAAACTTTTAATTTGCTCCCGCGTTCCGACGCGTTGCGCAACGTGGAACTGCCGCTGGTCTACGCCGGCGTTTCCGCGCATGAACGCCGGAAAATCGCGCTGGAAAATCTGGCCAGCGTCGGCCTTGCCGATCGCGTGCATCACAAGCCAAACGAACTTTCCGGCGGCCAGCGCCAGCGTGTCGCCGTCGCGCGCGCATTGGTGAACAAGCCTTCGATTCTGCTCGCCGATGAGCCGACGGGAAATCTTGATTCCAAAACCGGCACGGAAATCATGGCGTTGTTCCAACAGTTGGCCGACAAAGGCCACACCATCATCGTCGTCACGCACGAAGAGGAGGTGGCGTTACATTCGCAACGCATCATCCGCATCCGCGATGGGCTGATCGCGAGCGATGAATTGGTGAAAAAATAATTTAGACAGATTTAACAAAATTTTCAGAATTGAATCATGAAATGCCGCGAGAAAAAATTAATTCTGTCCATTCTGTTAATTCTGTCTAAATGAACTTCTTCACCGAACTGCGCGAAGGCTTGAGCATTTCGTGGAGCGCCATCCGCGCGAACAAACTGCGTTCCGTGCTGACGACGCTCGGCATCGTCATCGGCATTGTCACGGTGACGTTGATGGGAACGGCGATTGAAGGTTTGAACAGCTCCTTTTTGAAAAGCATTTCGTCCATCAGCGCGGACGTGCTTTATGTGGATCGCGCGAATTGGTTCATCCAATCGCATCAGGAATGGATCGAATCCCAAAAACGTCCGGTGATTTCGCTCGACGACGCCACCGCGCTGGAAAAACAAATGACCCTCGCGCTCGCGGTCGTGCCGATGGCGGAAAACGATGAGCCGGTCAAATACAAGAAACGCAGTTCGTCCGACGTTTCCGTGATCGGCTCGACGGAACAATTTCAGATCACCAGCGGCGTTTCCGTGGGCGAAGGCCGTTTTCTTTCCGCCGCCGAATGCGCCGGCGGCCGGCCGGTCTGCGTCATCGGCGCGGAAGTCGCCACGAATCTTTTTCAGCACGACCCGCCGCTCGGCCAGAAAATCCTGATTGACCGGCATCCGTTTGAAGTCGTCGGCGTGCTGGAAAAACAAGGCGGTTTTTCCGACAACGGCGGATTGGACAACGAAGTGATCCTGCCGCTGCCTCAATTCAACGCCGCGTTTTTGGACGAGCCGGATTACGAAATCCAGGTGAAAATAAAACAGCTCGACCAGCTCGACGACGCGAAGGAAGAATTGCGCAGCGTGCTGCGGCGCATCCGCCACGTCGCGCCGGGCGACCCGGATAATTTCGCCATCAACCAGCAGGATGAGTTTCTGGAATTGTTTCACAAGGTCGCCGGCACGATCGGCGCGGTTGGATTGTTCATCACGG
>CAXUBD010000159.1:0-5521 GCA_964249225.1 uncultured Verrucomicrobiota bacterium
AGGGGAATTAAACTCAAATATCTCCTTGGGAGAACTTTCAAAATTGTCTTCTGCCCTTGGCATAAGCACTAGATTTATTTTTGATGATAAAACCGATGGTAAGCCGATTTTGCCAGAACAGTTATGCGCGAAAATTAAATCATACCTAGACACAAAAGGCATGAGTATTGCAAATTTTGAAGACCGAGTTGGTTTTACAATTGAACCTAGTCTCCACGATCCCGCTAAAATGTTGGACTGGAATATTGACTGCCTTCGTTTTGTATGCGAAGAAATTGGCGCTAATTGGCGTCTTGCACTTCCACGCAAATTATCACTTTTCTTATTTGAATCGCGCGCTGACACCGGGGGCAATTATATGGCGGCGGCGAAAACGTCAAGCATCTACGGTTCGTTGCTTCCGTTCCTGCGTTGACTTTTTCGCCGCCGCCAAAGCCCTTTGCTTCTAGGAACAGCGCGCGGGAAGTGACAATGCTTTTCTCCATTTGACAAAGATTTTTTTTGCGGTATTTGGTTGAATCATGGACAGCCAACAAGATGCTGGTTTGAGCGGCAGATTGAGCGAAGCGAAATCGGTTTCAATTCCAAAAGCCGCTCGTGCGCTCGGCCTCGATACTTACACGCTTTACACGCTCATTCAGCGTGAGCGTGTGCGGGCGGGACTTTCCCAATCAGGCGAATTTGTCATTCCCAACGACGAATTGAATCGGCTTTTGAAAAAGGATTAACACCATGTTGAAGCGCGAGGGAAAACCATTACACGAAATGCCGGGCAGCGAAGCGCGACTGACCGACGAGCAACTTGCCGCTTACAACACCGCTTTCCAAACCATTGAAGGCGATCTTTCAGCCATGCAACCCGTGCGCGAGGCGTTGAATCGGCTGGAACACGTCAAATGGGAACGACCCGTGCCAAAAGCATTTGATACCCTTACAACGCCGGAAGGCGAATGGAAAGCACACGCGGAATTGCTCAAACTTTTCCGAAGCGAAGTTTTGCTTTGCCGCAAGGCGGACGGCGACCAGTGGGCGGTGATTCAGCGACTTCAAGAAACTTCCGCTTACGCACAAACGCACGGAGACACCGATATTTTGCTAAAAGGAAATGACGTGCGCGAATTGGCGACCGAATACATGGCGCAAATGCGGCACACGCTGCGGTTCATGGCGCGCAACGCCGAGGTCAAGGCGCAGAAAGTCATTTGGGAACAATTTCCCGACGACCATCCGGGCGTAGTGATTCGCGCCCTTTCGGAACGATGCGACAGCGTTGCCGAAGGCACGGAAGCAATCAAACGGGCGCAAACGCAGTCTGTGCGTCAATCGCGCGGGATCGGAATTTGAGTTATGTCAGACCCGAAGAAAGAAATGATGAGTCCAGAACGGGAGCAGTTTCTAAATCTGCGGGAAAAACCGGCGCGCATGACGATGTATCAAGCAACGCACGTTTTCAACTGCGCGGTGCATGACATTCGAGTTTGGGTTGCCAAAGGCTTGCTCAAACCATTAGGGAATCCGGCGGACAATGCGACCAAGTTTTTTGCTTACGACACCCTTCAAGAATTGAAGCATGACGTGAAATGGCTGGCAAAGGCAACGGTTGCGATAAATGAGCATTGGAAAATGAAGAACGCCAATGCGCGAGAAGATGCGGAACAATTTTCTTCCGAGCCGGACGATTCAGATCGTCCAAGCCAACTGTCGCGCCAGACCTAGTTTGTTGATTTTATTCCGACAACTGTGTGATGAAGTGTGTGAGAAACTGTGTGAGAAAGAATAGTGGGAGAATTAAGGCGGATATGCGGAAATTGTAGTTGATTTTTTGAGGAGTTAATATATCATTCATTAAACCAATGCGTTAGGCATTGTGAGCCTCAAATGCTCTGTATGTTCTTTAGCTTCAATTGAGAGGGAAATGAGGTTTCAGCGACGGACTTGTTACGAGTCCTTCCTCTGGAGCCAGTTTTGCGGTCATCCCGCAAAGCGAAAATCCTTGCTTCGTCAACGACGTCATTCCTGATGCGGCTTTGAATTTTTTGCTTGGGGGGAATTTGATCCGTGAATGTCACGCGCCGGGCGCACGCCGCGATGAGTTCACTTTTTCACTTTCACACTTTTGTGGCTGAAAGAATTCAATCGGCGGCGGACTTCAGCGTGAACAATTTTCAATGCGGACTCATAAAAAAGAAGCGCCACGTGCGGCGCCGCGCGCAGATTTTCCGTCAGGTGTTCGGCGATTTCACCGAGTTCATCAGTGGTAAGCGCGGCCACCTCTTCCGTAAGTTCGACCAAGTCTTCCGCTTCCTTTACCTTTCCGGCTTTGGGCGCGGTTAGATTGATGCCCGCCATCCGCCGTTCCACCTCTTGAGCTTTTTTGACCACCCAATCGGGCATTGGTTCCCGTGCCGCTTCCAATTCGGCCAGGGCGCTACGGTTCAAACCCAGCAGCCCGGCCATTTGGGCCTGATTCAGGTTCAGATTTTCGCGGATGACTTTAAGATTTTTTGCGACCGTGCTCAAATTTGGGTTGTGGCTTAACGTGTTTCACACACGACTGCCATGCGAATGATAACGCTGCCAATTCCGAATGCGAGCGCGAAAGCGCGACTCGTTCAAAACGCGCCGGCCTGGCCAAAGCCGGGAAACGGTTGAGTCCTTAAAAAGTAGTTGACTGAACGGTCAATTACAGTATTTTGCATTCGTTGAACGAAGAAAATTTATGAATGCAAATTTAAAAAATCATGAAAGCGATCTGGCGGTCACCGACACGTCTTTCGCCAGCGAGGTCACGGCGGCGGAACAACCCGTTTTGGTGGATTTATGGGCCGCCTGGTGTGGGCCGTGCCGGATGATTGCGCCGGCGATTCACGAATTGGCGACTGAATTTGCCGGTCGCGTTAAACTCGTGAAGTTGAACGTGGACGAAAATCCTGAAACTGCCGCGCGTTTTGGCGTGTCGAGTATTCCGACGTTGCTCATTTTCAAAAATGGCCGGGTTGGGGATCGGATCACCGGATTCACTTCCAAAAAAACGCTGGCCGCCAAACTTGACGCGCAGTTAAACTGATTTTATGGGACGACCAAGCGACGCCAAGGAAAAGCTGCTGCAAGTGGCCTTCGATCTCATCTGGGACCAGAGCTATGGTTCTGTGAGCGTGGATCAGATTTGCGAGCGAGCCTCGGTGAACAAAGGGAGTTTTTATCATTTCTTTCCTTCAAAATCCGAGCTGGCGATTGAAGCTTACGAAGAACATTGGCGTGAGAAGCAGCCCGAACTGGACCGGATTTTTTCGCCGCAGATTCCGCCGCTGATGCGACTGGAGCTTTGGTGCAAATACATATGTGATCGGCAAAAGCAAAAGGAAAAAAAATACGGCCACGTCTGCGGCTGCCCCTACGCGAGCCTCGGAACCGAGCTGGCGACGCAGGATGAAAAAATCCGCGCCAAGGCGCAAATGATGGTGGACCGCAGCCTCCGTTATGTGGAAAGCGCGCTGCGCGACGCCAAGCATCAGGGACTGGTTTCAATTGATGATCCGGCAGCGACCGCACGACGGATTTATTCGATGGTGCTGGGCATTTTGCTCCACGCCAAAATCCGCAACGATCTCAAAGTGCTCCGGGATCTGGAGGCAACGGTCATGGACATGATCGGTGCGCGGCTGCTCGCGGCTTAAAAGTCTGGCGACAAATTTCAATGCAAACTGTAATCAATTTATTGACCAGACAGTCAATTATGAAAAATCAAAAAAATCTTGATCTGCAAAACCAGTTTGCACCGGCCGCCGGACTGAAACAATTTCCTCAATTGGCGATGCCGAAACCGTCTGCTTCGGCGCGAAAAATTCCGGTCGTTTACCATTTTGTGCTGGAAGAACCGGTCATCGTCAAACACGTCGCGCCGGCGTTCGCCGCTTAAGCCAAAAAATTTAAATTATGTGGATCGTCCTTCTCGCGCTGCGCCGGCCTTACACGTTTGTGGTGGCCGCGTTGCTGCTGGTTTTGCTGACGCCGCTCATTTTGCTGCGGACGCCGACGGATATTTTTCCGGCCATCAACATTCCGGTCGTCAGCATCGTCTGGCAATACGCCGGCCTCGACGCGCAGCAGTTCGAGCAGCGCATCACCTACGCGCACGAACGCATCCTCACGGTGACGGTCAATAACATCGAGCACATCGAATCCACTTCCTACAACGGCATCGGCGTAGTGAAAGTATTTTTGCAGCATGGCGCGTCCATTGACGCCGCCGTGGCGCAGATCACCGCGTCGGCGCAAACCATTTTGCGCCTGATGCCGCCGGGCATGGAGCCGCCGCTGATCATTCAATACAACGCGTCGTCCGTGCCGATCTCGCAATACAGCTTCAGCAGCGAAAAAATGTCGGAGCAGGAATTGTTTGACGTGACGGCGAATCAAGTGCGCGTCGGCTTGTCCAACACGCGCGGCGCGATGATCCCGTTTCCATATGGCGGCAAACAGCGCGTTGTGGCGGTGGATTTGAATCTGTCCGCGCTCAAGGCGAAAAATATTTTGGCGCAGGATGTCGTGAACGCGCTCAACGCGCAGAATCTGATTTTGCCGAGCGGCACGACGAAAATTGGCTCGACGGAATACGACGTCGCCGTGGATGCGAATTCGCGCATCATTGATGACTTGAATCATCTGCCGATCAAGGTCGTCAACGGCGCGACGATTTACATGAGCGACGTCGCGCAGATCCACGACGGCTACACGCCGCAGCAAAATGCCGTGCGTCAGGACGGCGTGCGCGGCGCGTTGCTGACGATCATGAAAGCCGGCAACGCCTCGACGCTCGATGTCGTCGCCGGCGTCAAAGCCGCGTTGCCCGGCGTGATGGCGACCGTTACCCCAGATTTGCACGTCAAAGAATTTGCCGACCAATCTTTATTTGTGCGCGCGGCCATCAGCGGCGTTTTGCGCGAAGGTGTAATCGCCGCCGCGCTGACCGCGCTGATGATTTTGCTGTTTCTCGGTTCGTGGCGCAGCACTTTGATTATCGCGCTTTCAATTCCGCTTTCAATTTTGTGTTCGCTCGCGACGTTGAGCGCGCTCGGCGAAACCATCAATTTGATGACGCTCGGCGGACTCGCGCTGGCGGTCGGAATTCTCGTGGACGACGCGACGGTCGCGATTGAAAACATCCATCATCACATGGCGAACGGCGAACCGCTGGAAGAATCCATTATCCTCGGCTCAAAAGAAATCGCGCTGCCAGCGTTCGTCTCGACGCTGTGCATTTGCATCGTGTTCGTGCCGATGTTTTTTCTTGCGGGCGTGGCGCGCTATCTGTTTGTGCCGCTCGCGGAAGCCGTCGTGTTCGCGATGCTCGCGTCCTACCTGCTGTCGCGGACCCTGGTACCGACGCTGTGCATGTACTGGCTGCGCACGGCTGCCGCGGAGAAGGCCGAGCTCTAGCGCCCCAATGCGTGGCAGCGATTCCAGCGCCGCTTCGAGGTGCGCTTCGGCATGAGCCCATTCGTGCTCGCCTTCATGGCCT
>CAXUBD010000159.1:5531-6953 GCA_964249225.1 uncultured Verrucomicrobiota bacterium
CGGAAGCCGTCGTGTTCGCGATGCTCGCGAGCTACGTCATTTCGCGGACGCTCGTGCCGACGCTCGTGATGTGGTTTTATCGCAACGTCGAACTGCACGGCGAAAATAAAAACGACGATTCCAAAACTCCCGCGCTCGCGCGGCCGTTCGTGAAATTTCAGCGCGGCTTTGAAAACGGCTTCGACCGTTTTCGCAACGGCTATCGCGCGCTGCTCGCGAGCTGTTTTGAACATCGCAAGCCGTTCGCCCTGATTTTTCTCGGCTTTTGCGTCGCGTCGTGGCTGTTGACGCAATCGCTCGGCAAGGATTTTTTCCCCAGCGTGGACGGCGGACAATTTTTGCTGCACATCCGCGCGCGCACCGGCACGCGCATCGAGGAAACCGAGCGGCTCGCCGACCAGATCAACGGCGCGATTCACCGCGCGATTCCCGCGCGCGAAATCGCCGGCATTCTCGACAACATCGGCATTCCCAATTCCTCGATCAATTTGAGCTACAACACCAGCGGCGTCATCGGGCCGGGCGACGCGGATATTTTGGTGCAATTGAAGCCCGGCCACGCGCCGACGGAAAATTACGTCCGCAAATTGCGCGCGAGTCTGAACCGCGAATTTCCCGGCACGATGATTTATTTTCTGCCGGCGGACATCGTGAGCCAGACTTTGAATTTCGGTTTGCCTGCGCCGTTTGACGTGCAAATTGTCGGGCGCAATCAAACCGGCAATCACGCCGTCGCCGTGCAACTCGCCGAGCAGATTAAAAAAGTTTCCGGCGCGGTGGACGTTCACGTCCAGCAGCCGAACGACTGGCCGCAATTTCGCATCACGGTTGACCGCTCGAAAGCCGCCGACCTCGGCCTGACCGAGCAGAACGTCGCGAATTCCGTTTTGTTGAGCTTGAGCGGCAGCGCGCAGGTTACGCCGGCTTACTGGCTCAATCCGGTTGTCGGCGTGCAATACACGATCAACGTCCGCGCGCCGGAATACGCGATGGATTCGATCCAACAACTCAACGCGCTGCCCGTCAGCACGGACGTGGCCGGCGGCGGCAGCGCGCAAATTCTGGCGAACCTCGCAAAAATTGACCGCGTGAATGTCGCGCCCGTCGTCTCGCACTACAACGTCATGCCGGTCGTGGATATTTTCGGCAACGTGGACGGCCGTGATCTCGGCGGCGTTTTGAGCGGCATCCAGCCGCTCGTGGAAAAAGCGAAAAAAGATTTGCCGCGCGGCAGCAGCATCATCGTGCGCGGCCAGGCCGAGACAATGCGCTCCAGTTTTCTCGGGCTTGCCGTGGGATTGATCGGCGCGATTGTGCTGATTTATTTTCTGCTCGTCGTGAATTTCCAGAACTGGCTCGACCCGTTCATCATCATCACCGCCCTGCCCGCCGCGCTGGCCGGCGTCGTGTGGGGACTCTTCC
>CAXUBD010000160.1:0-6912 GCA_964249225.1 uncultured Verrucomicrobiota bacterium
CCACGAGCGGATGGCCGATGAATTGAAAATGCACGCGGACTTGATGCGTGCGCCCGGTGTGGTTTTGCGCCTCCATCAACGTCGCTGCGTAAAGGCGTTCGAGAATTTTGTAGCTCGTGTGCGCGGCGCGTCCATCGCTGTCGTCGCGCACGGCCATGCGTTTGCGATGCGTCGGATGCCGCGCGATGGCGGCGTGGATTTCGCCGGTGGCGCGCGCGGGTTCGCCGCAGACGAGCGCGTGATAAATTTTTTTGACTTCGCGCGCCGCGAATTGTTCCGAGAGCGCGAGGTGCGTCTCGTCATTTTTGGCGACAACCAAACAACCACTCGTTTCCTTGTCGAGCCGATGCACGATGCCCGGTCGCGCCACGCCGCCGATGCCGCTCAACGAGCCTTTGCAATGATGCAGCAGCGCGTTGACGAGCGTGTGTTCCTCGTGGCCGGCTGCGGGATGCACGACGAGTCCGGCGGGTTTGTTGACGACGAGCAGCGTCTTGTCCTCGAACAAAATATCGAGCGGGATTTTTTCCGGCTGCGCCTTGGCGGGCTTGGCGTCCGGCCAATGGACTTCAATTTTTTCGCTCGCGTGCGGATGATGCGTGGGCTTGACGATTTCGCCGTTGACGCGGATGTGGCCATCTTCGATGAGCCGTTGCAGCGCGCCACGCGAGGCGGCGGGGAATTTTTCGCAGAGGAATTTGTCGAGCCGCTCTTTGGGCAGCGATTTTTCAATGGTGAAATTTTCTTTGCGCGATTTCATTTCAAACAGATAAACAAAAATGTCGCGCGAGGGAAACGAAGGCATAATTCCCCTTCGCAAACTTCGCTTCCTTCGCGCGAAATAAAAATCCTTTCATTTTACAGCGGAATCCGCAGCTTTCGGCGCGTGATCATTTTTCCAGGTGATGAGAAAAATGAGCGCGACGCCGGTGCAGATCGCGCTGTCGGCGACGTTGAACGCGGGAAAATCCCACGGCTCGTAACTGCCGCGTCGCTGCATGTAAAAATGCAGGAAGTCCACGACAGCGTGGCGTCCGGGCAGCAGGCGGTCGGTGAGATTGCCGATGATGCCGCCGAAAATCAGGCCGAACGCGATCTGGCCGGAGAGCGTGTGGGCGTTGAAATGATGACGCGTAAAAAATAAAATCACGAGCGCGACAAGCGCGATGGTGGCGAGCACGCCGTTGTTGCCGGTGAACAGGCTCCACGCCGCGCCGGTGTTGACGCGATGGGCGAGGTTGAAAAATCCGGGGATGACAATTTTTTCATCACCTTCGTAGATCGAATGCAGCACGAGCCATTTGGTGAACTGGTCGAGTGCGAGGACGAACAGTGCGAGCGCGAAGATGCGGCGGTTTGGTTTTGTGAAAATGGTTTGGGCGGCAGACATTGGAGTCCAAAGTCCAAAGTCCAAAGTCCAAAGTCAAGCCAACCGCGAAGTTGAATTTAGGCTTTGGACTTTGGACGTTAGACTTTAGACTTTGATTTATGGCGCTGGTGCGAATCCTTGTTGACGGCTATAGCCTGTTGCACAACTGGCCGGAAATCGCGCCCGGCGCACCCCGGCATTCGGCCCGCGCGCGCGAGGAACTTGTGCAAATCCTGACGCAGTATCACGACGCGACAGGCGAGCCGGTCACGATTTTTTTTGACGGCGCGGGCGCGCCGCCGAACACGCCGAAAAACGAATCGAGCCGCGCCGTGGAAGTTTTATTTTCCAGCGCCGGACAGACTGCCGACGACATGATCGAGCGCGCGGCGCACCGGTTTCAAGATTACGGCGAGGTGCTGGTGGTGACGAATGACCGCGCGGAACGCGACACGGTGAGCGGTTTCGGCGGCTCGGTATCGAGCTGCGCGAATTTCATCCGCCGCATCGGCGGCGCGCTGGGCGAATTGCAGGACGAATTGAAAAATTACAATCGCGCGGAGCGGAACCGTTTCAACCGCCGGCGTTGAGCAAAATGAACCACCAAAAACCTTCAAAAGAATTTATCCGGGCGGCGCGGATGATCGTCCTGTTGCTCGCCGGAATTTTTTCGGCGGCGCCGGCGCGCGCGCAGACGGTGCCGGAGCGTTTCTTGTTTGTTTTCGACACGTCGGCGGCGATGAAAAAGCGGCTGCCGGGCGTGGAGAAGGCGATTGACTCCATGCTGGTGTTGAGTCTAGGCGGACGGTTGCATGCCGGCGATGAAGTGGGCGTGTGGACATTTGGCCACGATCTGCACACGGGTGAATTTCCGCTGCAACCGTGGTTGCCGGGAGATGCCGCAAAGTTCGCCTCCCAGCTCAAGGCGTTTCTGCATAAACAGCATTATGCGAAGGACACGAGCTTCGATGCGCTGCAGCCGTTGTTGAACCAGGTGGTGCGGAATTCGGAACGGTTGACGGTGCTGATTTTTTGCGACGGCCGGAATGAAATCAGTTGGACGCCCTACGACACCGGCATCAATCAGTTGTTCCACCAGCGGCAGACGGAACGCCAAAAATCACTGCAACCGTTCGTTCTCGTGTTGCGTTCGCAACGCGGCGAATTTGTCGGTTGCGCGGTCGCTTTTCCGCCGGACGCGATCGATCTCCCGGGCTTTCCACCGTTGCCCGCGCCGACACCAACGCCGTTACCCGCGCCAGTGGTTCCGCCCGTGGTGATTCCAGCCATTCCCACGCCGCCACTCATCATCATCGGCACCAAGGTCGGAACCAATCTGCCGCTGCCGGAAACTAAACCGGTGCCGGCCAGTCCGCCGGTCACGAACGTCGTCGTGACAAATGCGCCGCCGCCGATGATGGTCAAAACGAACGCGCCGGTGTTGGCGCTGACGAACCTGGCGGCAGGCGAGCCGACAAACGAGCCGCCAAATTCGGTCGCAAAAACCAATGCCGTGGTGTCTCCGGAAAAATCCGCTTCGCGCAACGGCGGTTCATTGGTGATCGGCGCAATTCTTCTGGCGGTGGCCGGAGCGCTGGTGTTTTTGGTTCTGCGCCGCCCGGGCCGGGCCGATCGTTCCAGCCTCATCACGCGTTCGATGAACCAAAAAAAATAATTCCGCGCGTGACTTTTGGCCGCCGCTCTGGAAAATTTTCCCACATGAAAATCCTTAATCACTTTTGCGCGTTCGGTTTTGCCGTCCTGCTGGCGGCGGGCTGTTCGAATCAAAAACCAGCCGATGTGTCCGCCAACGTTTCCACGGCGGTGACGAACCAGATGCCGGCCGCGTCCGACACAAATGATGTCGCCGTGCTGGAAACTTCCGAGGGCGAAATGGTCATCGAGTTCTGGCCGGAGGTCGCGCCCAAGACGGTTGAAAATTTCAAAACGCTGGCGCAAAAGGGATTTTTCGACGGCACGGCGTTTCATCGCATCATTGACGGCTTCATGATTCAAGGCGGCGATCCCAACACCAAAGACCCGGCGAAGGAAAGCGAATATGGTCAGGGTGGACCGGGCTACAGTATTCAAGGCGAGGTCAGCAATCGCGCGGATCGTCATCATACGCGTGGCGTGATTTCCATGGCCAATTCCGGCAGTCCTGACACGGCTGGTTCGCAATTTTTCATCTGCCTCGCCGATCTGCCACAGTTGGACGGTGGTTACACGACGTTTGGCAAACTCATCAAGGGCGACGATGTGTTGACGAAACTTGGCAAAAGTCCGGTCAAACCGAACGCGCAAGGCGAACCAAGCCAACCTGTCAATCGCGTCAGCCTCGTCAGCGTAAAAATTGTTCCCGCCGGTTCCGTAAAATAATTCCGCAAAATTAAATCATCAAAAATTTATGAGTGAAGCCGCCATCATCAACACCACCGAAGGGGAAATGATCGCCAAATTCTGGGACGACATTGCGCCCAAGACCGTCGAAAATTTCAAGACGCTTGCCAAAAAAGGATTTTACGACGGCACGGCGTTTCACCGCGTCATCAAGGGCTTCATGATCCAGGGCGGCGACCCGCTCACGAAAGATGCGAGCAAGGAATCCGCCTGGGGCACGGGCGATCCCGGTTACAAGATCAAAGCTGAATTTAATAAGAAATCCCACGTGCGCGGCGTCCTCTCGATGGCGCGCTCGAACCATCCCGATTCCGCCGGCTCGCAATTTTTCATCTGCCATGGCGATCCGAAATTTTTGGACGGCCAATACACGACGTTCGGCCAGTTGATCAAGGGCGACGACGTGCTGGAAAAAATCGCCACCGCGCCCACGCATCCCGGCGACCGCCCCGTCAAACGCATGGGCGTTACAAGCATAAAGATCGTCCCGCGCGATTCGGTGAAATAGAAATTGAATAAGGAACGCAGAAAATCAGGAATAGCCTTGGCTTCCGTTTCCTGATTAATTTTTGTGGAAATTTCTGAACTCGCAAAAGTCTTGGTCGCCCTCGGCTGTCCTGCCGAAAAATCCTCGGAAATGGCCGCGCAACTTGACAAGCGCGCCAAACAATTGGCCGCTGAAAAAAACCGCAGTTATGACGAGGCATTGAAACATTTGCTGACGCTGATGAAGCAGGGTTGGGCGGCGCAGAAATAGTCGAGGGACGAAGGTCGAGAACAGTTGCGCGTTTGACTTTTGGCTTTCCACCCTCGACCCTCGTCTCTCGACTATGATCAAACCTTGGAAAACTCTTCGTTCAACGCCCGTCGGCAATTTCCGCATTTTTAAAATCCGCTCCGACTTTAAGATTTCCCCGCGCACCGGCAAGGAGCATGATTTTTACGTTCTCGATTCGGTCAATTGGGTCAACATTATCGCTGTCACGCCCGACCATCGGCTCGTGATGGTCGAGCAATATCGGCACGGCTCGAACACCGTCGAGCTGGAGATCCCCGGCGGCATGATGGATGCGGGCGAGACCGACCCGGTGGCGACCGCCGTCCGCGAATTGCGCGAGGAGACCGGCTACGCGGGCGGGAACGCGCGCCTGCTCGGAAAAATCCATTCCAATCCCGCGATCTTGAGCAACGTCACCTACACCGTGTTGATTGAAAACTGCCGCCTGCAACATGGCGTGGAATTCGACAGTGGCGAAGATTTGATCACGCGCCTCGTGCCCGTCGCCGAAATCCCGGAACTCGTCGCCGGTGAAAAAATCGGCCACTCGCTCGTCGTCGTCGCGCTGTATTATTTCGATTTGTGGCAACGGGGAATCAAGAAAATCGGAACATAGTTTGACGGATGATAAAATCGCGATGCCGGAGGATTTTCCGGCGGCGTTAAAATTGTTGCGCCAGTTTTAGCGGCTTGACCAAATCCGCGAGTTGGCAGATTATACAGCTAATGAAGAGTGAATCTACAGTGAACGTGACGGAGGCGCAGGCGAATCTGCCGAGGCTGATCCGGCGGGACAGCTTTGCGATTTCGCGGCACGGCAAAGTCGTCGGCTTTTATCTTTCCAAAGACCGGATTGAAGCGATGATCGAGACGATGGAATTGCTCGGCGATGAAAGTTTCATGGCCGCGCTGCGGGAATACAAATCCGGCAAGATGAAATTCAAGGACATTGACGACATAGATTGGGATGAAAACTAAAGTCCGCGTCGGCAGGCAAGTTGAAGATTTTTTGAAAGCGCTTGCGCCACAACCGCGCCGCACGCTCCGGCAGGCGATGAAAAATCTCGCTGACCACCAGGGCGACGTGAAACTGCTGGAAGGAAAATTGTCAGGGCTTTTGCGTCTGCGCGTTGGGAAACTTCGCGTGATATTTGAAGTGAGGACAATTCGCGGCGAGCGGGTTTATCTTTGTTTCTATGTCAATTATCGCTCCATTGTTTATGAAATTTTGGAACAACTGCTGGCTTCGGGGCTGATTGAGGAATTGAAGCAAAATTAAATTGTAGGAGTCGAGGTGACGAGGCTCAAAAATAAATTAGAGTCTGGCTGGATTTCCAAACACGCGCACATACGCCGGGAATAATTGCTCGAAGCGATTGGTGGCGAACTTCTCTGCATAATCCTCGCCTTTCGTTGAGCCAATATGCTTCTGATTAGTGCGGTCGTAATGATGTCCGAGTTCGTGCATGAAGATATGCAAAAGCATAAAGGCACATGCTTGAGCTTCCGTGAAACGACAAGTAACTCGATTCTCAAAACGTTCGCAAGAAACGCCAAGTCTCTCAAAAATTTCTTGGTGGGCATCAAAATAATGCGTGACGAATTCTCTCCAAAGATCATCAGGCCAAGCATGAAGAAAAATCGCTCCAGTCTCTTCGCGATGATAAAACTCATAAGCACCATCGTCTTGTTGGTTGTTGCTCGCTAAAACAATGCGCTCCAATCTTTCAGAGAAGCGTTCCCATTCTGGAATTATGTCAATGAATGCCTGCACATCTCGCTTACTAATGACATGATGAAATCCACGTCCCGCTGACTCACGGTCGAGAATATATCCGTCGTGTCCAGTTGGCCTGTGGCGATTCTTGCGCTGAACACGCCCGTCTTTGACTTTAGTTGCCGTGCGTCTGTTGAACATTGTGTGTTTAGCCGAACGGTTTGTCCGGTTTCATGCTCGAACGCTAAACTTTCACTTTCACCGCGTCCAGATTGATTTGAATTCACTTCGCCGCGCGCGTTTTGAAAATTTATTCGCTTGCGGCGGGGAATTTTGCCCCGGTTCGTAATCCTAATCCTGCTCTGAATTGTAATCGGTTTCCGCAGATTAAGATTATGATTACGATGACGATTAAGACGCGATTGCAAAATTTGTTCGCGCCTCACCAATAATTTTCGCACACTGCGCGGGATGAAATCCATGACGGGTTACGGTCGCGGCGAATGCGCGCGGGACGGTTTCAAGATCACCGTCGAGCTGGGCGCGGTCAACCGCCGGCAGTCGGAAATTTCCGTGAACCTGCCGCGCGAGCTGGAGCTGCTCGAGGCGCAGGTGCGCGACGCCATCAACGCCCAGGTCGCGCGCGGG
>CAXUBD010000161.1:0-6856 GCA_964249225.1 uncultured Verrucomicrobiota bacterium
TGGAAACATATAACCGGTTGAACGCCTTGGGATGACGGGTCAACGCTTCGGAAAAACTTTCGCCGCTTTCCACTCGTGTGCAAATATCGCGGACGGTGTCACGCATCACCTTGTTTCCGGTTTGATCGGCGAGCGCCTGCAGGGCCTGGACGATGGCGATGCCGGCGTCAATCATCGTTGCCAGCTGGCGGGTGAAAACCACGAGATCGGCCAACTGCACTTTGCCGCCTTTGGTCCGGCCTTTTTTGGAAATCTTCTCCTGGATCGAGACCACGAGAAGATTGCGGTTGAGCAGTGCGGCGATCGCCGCCTGCTCGGTGGCGGCTTCCACGCTGTTGCGGATTTCGCGGCCGGTGGCGGTCTCCCTGGCTGTATAAGCAAATGATGGCATACCTTTTGATCTGTAATAATTAAATACCGGCTGAAATTGCAAGCCTGCAATTGGCCGGCCTTTCGTTATCGGTTACAAAGCACGATTTATTCCAATATGACTAAAATCCCACCGCCGGGAAGTTTGCAACCTAAAATCATCTGATTCAGAGGCAAATATTGTATAAATACCGAGCAAAATCGGTTTTTTGAATGACAATCCAAGCATTCACAAAATTAACCGCAAAGTTGCCTTGGAAAAAAATTTAAAAAAACAGTTGTCAAATTTCTGGAATTCTCCTAGTTTCGAGGACAAACGCACCACGCGGTGCCGGGGCAATTAGGTTGCCCCTAAACAAACAACAGTTAAAAACAACAAACAACATCGGAGGAACTAGATGAAGTTTAATAAATGGACATTGGGTCTGGCAGCGGTCGGGGCGATCAGCCTCGTTCCGGCGGCTCGTGCAGACGAAAAAGTAAGCGCGCTTAACACCGCGCTTTCAAACACAACCATCAGCGGCTACGTCAGCGCGTCGTTCAACTGGGCCATTTCGCCCGGCGGCGCACAATACGAAAATTCACCTGCTGACGAAATTCCTTTTCAAGGATTCCACAAGCAGGATGGATTCAATTTGGACGTGGTGAAAATTTCCATCGCCAAACCTGAAGACGAATCCCCTTGGGCGTCCGGCTATCAAGTGGATTTATATTTTGGTCCGGATGCCGTCGGCTACAACCCGTCCGCCAATGGCAGCCAAAACGAGGATTTTGCCATCAAGCAAGCCTACGTGACGTTGCGCACCCCGGTGGGCAATGGCATTGACTGGAAAATCGGCGTGTTTGACACCGTTATCGGCTATGAAGTGACCGATGCCGGCAGTAATCCTAATTTTACCCGTTCAATCGGCTGGAACGTGGAACCAACCGAACACACCGGCATCCTTGGCACTTACAAGATCAATGACCAATGGTCATTCTCATTGGGTGTTGCCAATACCTTGTCTGCTGGCATCAATGCTCGCGATAATTCATCGAACACCGGTGATGGCGCGGGCAGTGATTGGAAAAAGACCATCCTAGGTTCAATCACGTATTCCGCACCCAGTTCATGGGGTTGGGCCGCTGGTTCTTCAATCTATGTTGGGGCCGTTTATGGTTATAATACTTCAGCTGGACGTTCTGGCGCCCAAAGCGGTTATCAGCAAAATTATTATGCTGGCGCAACATTGAACACGCCTTGGAAAAAAGTCACCGCCGGTCTGGCATTTGATTATGTGCGCAATAGCGGTGGTGGTGATGAAGCAAGCGATTTCTTCTTTACTGAAGACTTTCGCGACATCACAGATGTTTACGTGATCGGAGCTTATGTGACATACAAAGCCACGGATAAATTGAGCGTCAACGGACGCGCTGAATACGTCCATGGCGACTTTGTCGAAGACAGCCGCTTCTTTGGTAACAGCGAATTTCAATCCGATGGATATGAAGTCACTGGAACCGTGGAGTATGATTTGTGGGCCAACGTGATCACCCGTGCTGAACTGCGTTTCGACCATAACAATGACTTCAGCGGTTTCGGAGAGCACGAAGATGCTCTCGGTTTCTACGCCAACGTCATTTACAAATTCTAATCTGATTTAGAACCTTCAGCCCCTTTCGAGAAATCGAAAGGGGCTTTTTGTTGCCCGGGCTTTCGAGGCAATTCAAAATAACATATCATCATATCAAGATACGTTGATTTTTTAATTTGCAATAACGGCGACTTCTCCGTATTTTAGGCCGGTCAAATGAAATTCAATTCAATGCGATTCATACGCGACATCTACACGGAAAAAATGGCGGCCAAAAAACCCGTCGTTTCCTTTGAATTTTTCCCGCCGAAAACCGACGAGGGTGATCGCAATCTTTTCGAAAAACAAATACCCGCGCTGCTCGCCGCGAAGCCGGATTTTTGCTCCGTCACCTACGGCGCCGGCGGCAGCACGCGTGAAAAAACGCTGATGATTGTAGACCGCATCCAGCGTGAACATCAACTCACCGCGCTGGCGCATCTCACGTGCGTCAACCACACCCGCGAGGAAGTGCGCGCACTGCTCGAAAAAATCCGCGCGCTGGATTGCAAAAACATCCTCGCCTTGCGCGGCGACGCGCCCGGCGGCGGCGAATTTAAAGCCACGTCCGGCGGTTTTGAATTCGCATCGCAACTCGTCCAGTTCATCCGCGAACAAGGTGAATTTTCCGCCGGCGTCGCCGGTTTTCCCGAAGGCCATGCCGCCAATAAAATCGGCAAATTTGACGACTGGAAGCACCTGAAAGAAAAAGTGGATGCGGGCGCGGATTTTATTCTCACGCAATTATTTTTCGACAACGCGGATTTTTTTGAATTTCGCGATCACGTCGCCGGCAAGCTCGGTGTGAAAGTGCCCATCGTGCCCGGCATCATCTCGATCTTAAGCGCGACGCAGATCGTGAAATTCACGCAGCTGTGCGGCTCAAAAATCCCGCCGGCCTTGCGCGCCAAACTGGACGCGCTGGGAACTGATGACGAGGCGGCGGCGGAATTCGGCATTGAATACGCCACGCAACAATGCGAGGAACTGCTGCGCGCGGGCGTGCCGGGACTGCATTTCTACACGTTGAACAAATCGCGTTCCACCGTGCAGATTTTGAAAAATCTCGGACTCGCAAATTAGAAGAAATTTCCCACGATGGTGCCGACGATGCTCAACGGTCCGGTGTCTTCCAATCCGTCGGCGGCCTTGTCCAGTTTTTGCAGTGAGAGTTTGGCGTTCTTATAAAATTCCTGGTCGTTCACGAGTTTGCCGACTGTGCCGTTACCTTGATTTATTTTCAACAGGATCTGGTTCAAGTTCGTCATCGAGGCCGTGGTGGAATTGTAGAGCGTTTCATCCGTGATGAGTTTGCCAATGGTGCCCTGCCCGCTGGTGATGCCGGTGACGACTTGCCGCACTTGCGTCACGGAATCCTGTAAATTGGTCACGGTTGTCAATGCGGACGTATAAAGCGTGTCTTCATAAATCAGTTTGCCGACGGTGCCTTGTCCCGCCGCGATCTGGCTGGTGACGTTTTCGATGTTGGAAATAGTGCCGCCGATGTGGCTGCTGTTCTGTTTGAAAAAATCCGTCAACGGGCCTAGAATGTTGTTGATTGTGTCGCCGGAAAAACTGTCGCCGAATTTTTGGATGCCGCTGGCGGCCTTGTCGAGCTTGGCCATGATGGCCGTGAGGTCAGGCTGCTCTTTGGTTTCCAGCACCGCGCCGTCCACCGCCTTGGGCGCGTCAGGCGAACCGAAATCAACGGCGACAAAATTCTGCCCCATCAGGCCGGTGAATTTGACGGTGGCTTTGCTGTCGGTTTTCACGGCGACATCCGGATGCAATTTCATCGTGACGCTGACCTTGCTATTGGTCTCGTCGAGGCCGATTTTTTCGACGCGTCCGATTTCGACGCCGGCCATTTTGACGCTGTCGCCGACTTTCAAATCCTGCACCGTTTCAAACCGCGCGCTGACGTGGTAGCCGCCACGGAACGTTTCCACGCCGCCGAGCGTTTCGACGATGATGACGGCGACGATGATTGTCAGGGCGACAAAAATGCCGAGTTTGGTTTCAAGTGAATTTTTCATAAAGATGGGAGTTGAGGTTCGCGTTTGAAATCTGCGTGCAAAAATCGCTGGACCAGCGGGTCGTTGAAACGTTTCACTTCGTCCGGCGCGCCGATGGTGACGATGCGGCCTTCGTTGATGATGGCGATGCGGTCGGCCACGCCGAACGCGAGGTCGCGATCATGCGTCACCACGAGCGAGGTGACGTGGATGTGTTCCTTGAGATGCAAAATCTCCTCGCCGATGATGACGGATGAAAGCGGGTCGAGTTCGCTCGTGGGTTCATCATAAAGAATCAACTGCGGTTCGATGACCAGTGCGCGGGCGATGGCGGCGCGTTTTTTCATGCCGCCGGAAAGTTCGCCGGGCATTTTATTTATCGCTTCCTTCAAACCGACGGCTTCCAGTTTTTCGGCGACGATGCGTTCAATTTCCTTGGGCGGTTTCAAACGATGTTCAGCCAAATAAAGACCGACATTCTCGCCAAGCGTCAGGGAATTGAGCAGCGCGCCGGACTGGAAAACGAGAGCCATCCGGTATTTTGTGGCGATCTCCAATGATTGAATGGATTCGCCGTTGATCAAAATTTCTCCGGCGTCCGGCGCTTCGAGACCGATGAGATGTTTCAGCAAAACGCTTTTGCCGCTGCCGCTCGGACCCATGATGACGAAAATTTCCCCGGGCCGGACATCAAAATCAATGCCCCGGAGCACTCCCTGTCCGTCAAAACTTTTGCGCAGCCCGCGCACTTGCAGGCTGACGCCGGAGGAATTGTTCGCTGGCTCGTTCATCATTGCAAAAGAAAACGCGTGAGCACGTAATCGAAAATCACGATCAGCACGATGGAATTGACCACGGCCTTCGTCACCGAGCGGCCGATGCCGCGCGGACCGCCGATCGTCGCCAGCCCTTGATGACAGGAAACCACGCCGACGATCACCGCAAAACAAAAACTCTTGAACACGCCGTTGGCCACATCCTTGAGTTCGACAACATTCCGCAAGTCAGAGAAAAACGCCTGGAATGGTATGCCCATGTGACTGTTCGCTTCCGCCACAACCGCCCCGCCAAACCAGCCGACTAAAATGGAAAAAACGACGAGCATCGGCAGCGCCACCGCGATCGCCAGAATCCGCGGCAAAACCAGATAATGGATCGGATTGATGTTCATTGTGCGCAGCGCGTCAATTTCCTGATAAACGCTCATCGAGCCGATTTCCGCCGCCATCGCCGAGCCGACGCTACCGGCGATGAGAATGGCCATCAGCACCGGCGCAAGTTCGCGGGCGATGGCGATGCCCACAATGCCGCCGACCGCGCTGCTCAAACTGCGCTGGACGAGCATCGGCCCGGTCTGCAGCGCGATGACCGCGCCGATGAAGAAGGACAAGATGCAGACCATCAGCAGGCTGGCGTTACCGATCTCAAAAAATTGGTCGAACACTTTCTGCCGCTGACGCCATGCCACCGGCAATGCCAGCAGCGTGCGCCAAAATAAAAGGACGATTTCGCCGATATTTTCAAACATGATTTGGACGTGATTTCATTTCGCTGGCGCGTGTGTCTTTGACACGCGAATGTAAAAGAGGTGCCACTTCTTGTTAGTTCCGTCAATTTGATACTGGATAAGGCCGAAGAGGAGCGAGCATTTTTTCAAGGCCGGCGTCGTGTCGCAACGATATAAATTCCAGAGCAGTGACCGGCTGCGTGCGCCGGTTTTTGGATTGTTTTCCGCCCGCCACAACGACCAGAGCGGCGACCAGTTGCGTTCAATGCCGCGGTTGTTGGGCAAGATCGGCTCGAGCAACGCGAGAATTTGCAGCCGCTCGTTTCCGTTGGCGTCGCGGTGCCAGGTGAAAAACGGCCACATGTCCACGCGCCGTTTTTGCGCACTGGTCTGCAGGTTTTTTTCCAGCGTGTCTTCATACAAATAAAACATGACTCGGGTTTTTTTCTGATCGAGCAGGTCGCCATGAAAATAATGGTAGCGGTAAAGCGGCCATAGATAAGAATCGCTTTCCATGGTCTGGTTGTGCGACTGGCTGAACAAGGGCCAGACGCGCGAAGTGGTCTTGCCTTCGCCCCGGGTAAAAATCACAAATGGCCACGGGCCTTCCCATTCATGGTATTTTTTTCCGCGTTCATCAATCCACGTAAAAAACGGCCACAACACGGAAGTCGAGTCGCGCTTGGGCGAGCGCATTTGCGCGTAGAGCGGCAGCATGCCCCAGGATTTTTCGGGATTGTCCGTGCCGACGCCGGCGACGGTTTTGTAATAAACCGGCCAGAGCGCAAAAAAATTGTCGTGGCCGGGTACGCTGGAAAGGTCGCCGAAGCCATTGGTTTGAGTGGTCACGTCTTTGTGTTCGTGACCTGCCACGGGCCAAAATTGCCAGCCGCGCAAGCCATCGCCGTGGCGCAGATGAAAAACCGGAAAAAAATAATTGTCGGTGACAATGTCGCGTTTGTGGCTCTGGCCGTAAACCGGGAACAGGATGAAAAATATTTTGTCGCGGAACAGGCGGCCGTTGATGTGCCCGTAGATCGGAAAGAGGGCCGTGTAATTTTCATTGGTCACCGGCGAGCGTTGTTGGAAATAAAACGGGAAAAGGGTGAAGCGTTTTTTCCCGGTGTCATCGGGTGATTGTCCGCCGGCAAAACTTAAAAGTTGGATCAGTTGCCAGCGATATTCCCTGCCGTATCTGTCATAGGTGAGCAGCGGATATAAAAAGTCGTCTTCACGCGATTCCACGGTCGGATCAACATCGTGCGAAAAAAATGGCGGAAACGCCCAGGTGGTTTCAGAATTATTTTGTTGATCGTAATAAAGCGGCCCGGCCGCTTCGATGCGTTCACCCA
>CAXUBD010000162.1:0-6811 GCA_964249225.1 uncultured Verrucomicrobiota bacterium
TGCCCCGCCCTCATCCGCGGTCTCGCCAAAGTAAAAATCCGCCGCGCCGTTTCCGCTGAGCTTGTTGAACACGGCTTCCGGGTCCCCGGAACTGTTGCTCGGATCGCCCAGATAAATGCGGGGAAAATCGGCATCCCAATCCACCTTGAACTGCGTCGTGGAATTGGGGGCGAGCAGATTAAAAGCGCCGTCAATGACTGTGCCCGGACCCAACGCCACCTTGCCCGTATCGTCCACTTGAAACAAAGCGTCATAGCCCGCATCATATATTACCAGTCCGCCACAGACCGCCGCCGAAGTGTAGGAACCCGAAGAACCGCTCGCCAGCGTCACATAAATTCTCGGCACGCCGTCCGTTTCCATGATCGCGCCATTGACGAGCGCAACGCCGGGGAAGTCGCCCGCCGGCCCTGAAATTGAACCCCAATGGTTGCCGAAATTGTCTTCAACCGTACCCCAGGCCACCTTCTCGTTGAAAGTGTTCCAGTCTGAAAACAAAAGGTAGCCGCTGGCACTCCCAGCGGCGGACGGAATGGAAATGGTGTTACCGCTGCGGGTGAGCGGAGCGGAAAATGTCAGCGCATTTTCTTTGCCGTTGAAGGTGTTCCAGTCCGCGTGCGCCAGATAACCATCGGTGCTGCCGCCGGCCTGCGCCAGCGAAAACACGCCGGTCGTGGAATTGTAGCTGACGGGCGCAGACGCGCCCACCGCCGTTCGCGCCCGCGCATTGGTGAAGTAAAGGTTTGATCCCTCGGCAACATTCGCGGTCGTCAACGTCACCGCGCCGGTGAGTCCGTTGACCGAGACTACCGCGCCGCCGCCGCCACCTTGTTCCAATTGCCGGATGCGGTAATCAAGAGACGTGGTGACCGTCGAATTGTTCACCCCCACTTTTGACTGCAACGCCGCGACCGCATCATTCACGTTGGCGTGCTGCAAATCATGTTCATAGCCCGAAGCGTTCTGCGGCGTGGCCGCCGTCGGGTTGTTGAACGTGTCCAATGCTGTGGGAAAATTTGTCATTTATTAAATGGGCGGCAATGCGGGCGCGAACCCGCACTTGCCGCTTTTGAAGTTGCCGGCTCAACGAGCCGCAATCTTCAAAGTCTTACGGCCCCGGCGCGACGAACATCAAAAGCTCCTTGTATTTTCCGCTGGTGGCGTCGGCCATGCTCTCGCCTTCGCCAGCGGGATTCTTCACTTCGAGGTTCGGCACATACCGCGCGAACACCAGCCGGTCGCCGATCAACTGGCCATCCTTCAAGCCGACCAGCATCGCCGTGGAAGGCTGGCCGTCGAACCGGGACAGGTCGTCGGCGAAGCCCCGGAAATTACTGCTGATGGTCAGGTCGCCGGGCTTGCTCATGCCCAGCTTGATGAAGGCGTCCGTTTCCATCCCCCAATTGATGCCCTTGGCCGCGCGTCCGCGCGTCGGGAAATTCACGTCCGTCGTGTAGGGGATCAGCGTGTAATCCGCCAGTTCGGGCAGTTGATAGACCTGGAAGGTCGCGTTGGGCGCGCCGCCGCTCACCGTGCCCAGCCCGGTGATGCTCGTGATTTTTTTGCCGCTGGTCGCCGGAACCATGTCCGTCGCGTAACCGCGCGGGAAGTTGAAGTTCTGGTTGGCCGCGCGCGTTGCCGGCGAAAAGCTCGCCGTCGCGTTCATCGCCACGGGCGTCGCCGAATTGTCCAGGCACGCCAGCGTGATGCTCACCGCCGCGCTGCTGCGGACGAAATTCGTCGCCACGATCTGCAAATCCGCGCCGCCGGTCTTGATGGAGGCCGCGGGGTTTGCCGCAAAGCTCGCCGTGCCCGCCGCCGTGAAGGTGATCGTGCCGATGAGCGCGGCGGGGACGGCGCTCAAAAAAACCGCCCACTCGCCGCCCAAATACGGGCCTTCGGCGGTTTCCAAATCCGTGATTGTTCCGGGTAGATAAAGCATTTTAGTTGAGAGTTAATTGTTGATGGCTGTGCCAATGGTGGCCGTGCGCAAGCACCTAGCCGGAGTAACTCGTGGCCGTGCAGTATTTGAACCGCGCGATTTTCGGGAAGTTCGCGTTGTTGATGTAGGGGCCGAACGGCTTGCGCATCCAGCGTTCCTCCTCGTTGCGCTTGTCCAGTTCGTAAACGTCCTTGCTCACCTTTTCCTCGTCGAGTTCCGGTTTGAAATAAGCGCGGCCCGGCTTCAAATTGAATTCGGGATAACAGGTGAACTTCGCCGGGTCCAAAGTGTTGTCGGGGATCAGCGTCCAATCGCGGCCCAGCCAGTGAACCGCCGCCCAGCCTTCAAGCATCAGCTCGTCGGCCACTTTATTGTTCGGTGTGTTGGCCGGCGTGATGCCGTTGGTGATGTCGGCGATGTGCGGCGGCGGCAGCAGAATCCGTCCGGTCGGCTGCAAGTTGCCTTCGATGAAAGCGCCGCTCCAGCGGTTGCAATAATTGACCACCGCCGTCAGCGTGGGGAAACCAAAGGTCGTCGTCGTGCTCGCATTGGGAACGGTGACATCATTTGTGCTCGGCAGGTTCGCCGTCTTGATGCGGGGATTGGCGAGGTAGGGAAAGTTCTGTTTCTTGCCGGTGAAAACAAAAGTCCCGAACGCGGTCGAGTCGAGCAGATTGAACAGCAGCGCGTCAATCTGGTTGGCGACATCGTAGGACATCCGCAGGGTCGCCAGCGCCGCGTCCACAATCGTGCCGCGATAGATGTCCACCTTCTTGTAGCGCACAAGATCGGTGGACAGGAAAAACATATTGATGAGCTGATCCTGGTCGTCGCGGTCCACGCGCACCATGCGCGGCTCGCCGTCGTCGCCGATGTAGTAGCATTTGACCGGCTGCATCGTGGTGTTTTGCGCCACGGGCTTTTCATCGAGCTTGAGGTTCACGACCTCGAAGAAGAAATCCATGAAATGGTTCGTCGCCAGCAGGTAGTTGTTGAACAGCTCGACGCGAATTCCCGCCAGTTGCTGCCGCACGACCGGATCGTTTTCCGCGCGCGCGAGGAATTCGTTGCTCGTCGAGTCGAGCAGGTCGGTGAAAAATTTCGGCAGCGCCTCGCTCAAAAGTTGGCCGTCCATCAAACGGCCGCTGCAACATTTCGAGCGCGCGGCGAATGCGCGGAGTTTGACTTGCAGATCATTCACGGACATCGAACCGATGGAGCGCAGCGTCGGCGGTCTCATCGTTCCGACCCGGATGGTAGGCATGGTTTTCATAGTTGATAAAATTCAGGTTTAAGATTTGTGGTTAATGGCTCGCATTTATTCCTGCTGGCCGGTCAGTTTGCGGGCGCGGAAGCGGACGTTGCCGCTGGTTTCGGGGGTGAGCTGAGCCACCAGCTCGAACTCCGCATTCTGGCCGGTTTGCGCGACGCAAAATGCGCCGCCGCTGAAGCTCAATTTGGTCTCGGCGGCCGTGGTCGCGGAGATTGCGCCCGCTCCCGTGCCGATGAGCCATGTGCTGTTGACGCCGGGCGCGCCTTCCACTTCCACTTCCTCGGCGTATTCAAAACTGGCCGGACCGCCCGCCACGAACGGAAGCTCCGTGCGACCGGGATAAACGACATCCTCCAATGAAGGGCCGCCGACTTTTGTGCGGCGCGTCAAGAACCCGGCAAAGGCTTTCGTGCCGTCCGCTAAAACGGCCTGCCCATCCGTGGAATTGAACTGGAACGCAACGCCGCGTTCGTTGACCACCGTGCCGGCAACCAGGCTGCCGTCGGGCGTGGGCGTCGTCAGGGAATTGAGCGGAACCAGCGAACGCTTGGTGATGTCAAATTGAGCCATAAAAAAGTTGGTGGTTGATGGTTGAGAGGGGATTGATTAAACGATCATGACCGGGGGCTTTTCGCCGCCGCCGCCACCGGCCAGCGGTTCGCCGATGGTGTCCTTGAGCAGCTGCTCGAACGTGGAAAACTCGCTCTCGCCCAGCCAGATTTTGGTCATCAGCGGACTCTTGCTGTTAAGCGCCGAGTGCTTCTTGAGACTGGCGAAACGGTCCTGCGCCTTTTTCAAGTGCGCGCCAAATTCCGTTTCCGAGCCGCCCAGAATTTTTTCAATCCCGGCTTCGGGCAGCGGCAGTCCCGCCGTCTGCACCTGCGTCTTGCGCGTCTCGACCAGCTTGGCGCGGTCGGCGCTGGCCTGTGATTCCTGCCGCACTTTGTTTTCGCCTTCGAGGATGCCGGCGTTTTTGGCTTCCGAACAAAGCTGCTGCACCGTGGCCTTGGGCACGACATCGCCGGACTTGGTGAGGCGTTCCACTTCGGCGGAAACCTTGCTGTCGAAAACTGATTTCGGGAACAGTTCGCCCGTGGCGATCTTGTCCTGAATGACTTTGTTGACGGCCTCGCTGTTGAATGCCGCGCCCGCCGTCTTGACGCTGTTGAGCGCGGAGTTGAGCGAGCACATCAGGCCGTTGGCGGCGGACAGGATGCTGTAAAGGGCGGAAAGATGTTTGCCCGCTTCGAGCGCAGCCGGCACTTGCTCGGTCGGCGGCAGTGAATCCAGCACGTCGTCATATTTTTTCTTGAGCGTGTTGAAGTGGCCTTTGAGCGGCTCTTCCAGGCTGTCGGCCATGCTGCACAGGGCCTGGCGTTGATCTTCGTAAAACTTGCGGACAGCTTTGATGTCTTTGAGGTCTTTGATTTCAGGAATGGCGATTTCCATATGCTCGCCATCCTAAATTTGATTTTTTTGACGTAGGGGAATTCCTGAATTTTTCAAAAATTTTTATATCGGAAATCCGTTGCGTTTATACTTGCGCCGGGTGAGGCGGTGGCTAGCCTTTGTTTGCGTGAGGATGTAATCGGAAAAAACTGTTACATACATTATGGACGCCACTCAAATTGTTGCGGTCTCAATCGGGGGATTTCTGGTTCTTTTACTCCTGTTCCTTGTTTTCTGGCGGCGCAATCTTACCGCAGCGGAATATACCTTTTCCAGAATTGTGCTTGCCTTGGCCGTAGCTTGTGTCGCCGTGGTCCTCACGGGTTTCCTAAAAGTAGAGGTAAAAGGGTATATTCAAGCCGGGGGTTCCTTCGCCGTATTTGTAATAGTGTTCTTCAAAGCTCCTGCGTCACTCCAAGGAACCAACGAATGGCAACATTTGAGAGAGCTTTGGCGCGACCGGCGCGACCTGAATGATAAATCTGATGAAGTAAATGGCGACGATGTGGCGCATGGTCTTAACGCCGTGAATGGGTCCGCGAGCGCAATTGAGGCGGATGCAAGCCTGATCAAGCCGTTCCAACGGGACTACGGCAAGGACTACTGCACCTTGTATGGCAAACTGTTAAAAAATCGCTACCCCATGGCCTATCTGAATTCGACGAGTGATGCGCAATTGACGCCGGCTGCTAAAAAACTTGCCGGGAAAATATCCTGTCCTGTATGAAAAGAAAACTCCGAAACGTCTGGCGGGCTTTGTTGGAACTGTTTGAGCCAGACCGACCATCCATTCCTATGACAAACGACCAATTAAGGGGAAGACTCAGGGCAAGCGCCGAGGCCATTGAAGAATATTTGTCCCGGCGCCCGACGCGACGTGAAACTTTTTTCACGGCTGACGAGAACGAGCAGGAGTTGAACAGGGCGGCTCTCCGGCTGTCCGGGATGCTTTATTTATTGCTGCCGCCTCGGGGCCCGGCGACGGCTCTGGATTGTCCGCACTGTGGTAATCCAGTAAAAGTCATCCTGACCAAATAGAACAATTTTACATTTTTGCAGGCATCCTGCGTTGGCCGATTGCGTCGCCCAGAGCCAAAGTGCTTTCCAAAGGAAGAACCAGAGAATTTTTTTGCGGCGCATTTGTTTTGGAGGCGAGCATTTGCGAAACACGCGCCTCTACTTCTTTGCCTTCGGGAGTCAGCCCGGCCCCTTTGTAAAAAATCGCGTTGCCGAGTCCGCCAAAAAGAATGATGACCGGCTGGCCTTGAAATGGCTGTTCAATCCGGCTGTCCTCCCCGTTGAAACATTCCTTCAATCCGCGCGGCGCGTCGGGCAAAGGCACATACACATAACCCAGCTTCGCCAGATCATCGGGCGTGGAATCGGCAAATGCTTCTACGCCTTTTTTTCCCTTCACCAGAAAGCCGGAATCCTCCTCGAAATAATCCTGCTCCATGCTCACCGTCCAGCGGACGGAACGGTCGGCGTAACGCGACAGAATCTGTTTAACGCCTTCCAGCTGTTTGTGCATGACGGCGACGGCGCGAATGCCCGGCGCTTTTGGTTTGTCCGCCTGCACTTTCCAGCCGCCGCTTGGCGGCGCGGGGAACTCCACCTCCATGATCGTGCCCAGCACTCTGTCGCGCGCGTTTTCCTGCGGGTTGTAGGCGCGGATGATGTGCGCCAGGTCGAACACTTTTCCGCGCATCGTATGATATGAGTTGGCGACCACTTGCGGGTGAATCGCCGTGTCATCACAGGTGACCACCGGAAAGGCGTGCGAAAGAAAAAATTCGACGTAGGCGTTGTAAGGGTCGGGCGCAAAGGTGCGCCCGTTGATTTCAATGGCTTTCTCCGAACAAAAAGAAACTCGCGCGGCGAGTTCGGAAAATCGTGAATGTTTCGCACTCATGATGAAGCCATCAGCCCATGGGTTTGCAGAACATTTTGGATGTTCGACATCCATGACTGGATGTTTCCATAGTCGCTGCCGTAATCGCCGGAAAAACTTGGCAGACCAAAATGGCTTTGCTGGCCGCCGACCACCTGTGTTCCATTCACCTTCAAGCCGCTGTTGCTTTTGAACCAGCCGCTCACGGTGACATCGTTGGAAAAGCTGACCGTCGAATCCTCCGCGATCTGCAAAG
>CAXUBD010000163.1:0-3835 GCA_964249225.1 uncultured Verrucomicrobiota bacterium
GCCCGGGCACGAGATCGTCGGCCGGGTGAAGGCGGTGGGCGGCGAGGTCAGCAATCTGCGCGCGCAATCTTCCGGCCATATTTATTTCACGCTCAAGGACGCGGGCGCGCAGTTGAGCTGCGTGTGTTTTCGCGACGCCGCCCGCGAATCGCGCGCGTTGCTGGCGGACGGGCAGCAGGTGATCCTGCAAGGCGAGGTCACGGTTTATGAGCTGCGCGGGCAATATCAACTGGTCGTGCGCCAGATCGAATTGCGCGGCGTGGGCGCGCTGCAAGTCGCGTTCGAAAAACTCAAGCTGAAACTCGCGGCGGAAGGTCTCTTCGCGCCGGGACGTAAACGTCCACTGCCGAAATATCCGCAACGCCTCGGTCTGGTCACTTCGCCGACCGGCGCGGCGATTCGTGATGTGCTGCACGTCGTGCAACGGCGCAATCCGGGCTTGGAAATCATCCTCGCGCCATGCCGCGTACAAGGGCAGGGCGCGGCGATGGAAATTGCTGAAGCCGTCAAATTGTTGAATCGTTACGGCAATGCATCGGATGGCGGCGCGCCAATTCAACAATTCAACGATTCAACGAATCTCGATTTGATTCTCGTCACTCGCGGCGGCGGTTCGCTGGAAGATTTATGGGCGTTCAATGAAGAAGTTGTCGCCCGCGCGATTTTTGAATCGGCAATTCCAGTGGTTTCCGCCGTCGGCCACGAGATTGATTTCACCATCGCGGATTTCGTGGCAGACGTCCGCGCGGCGACGCCGAGTGCGGCGGCGGAGATCATCACCGAAGAAGTTTTTGCGAGCCGCGGATTTGTGACGACTCTTATGCGGCGGATGGCGCAGGCGCATCCGCGCCGACGGCTGAACGAGCACTTGCAGCGGCTGGATGATTTGCAAACGGATTTGCTGCGGCGGACGAAGCAAGGCGCGCGCGCGCGGCAACTTGTTTGCCGGAATCTCGCCACGCGATTGCGGCAGGTTCGGCCGAAACAATTTTTGAAACAACGCCGCGAAGGTTTGCATGCCACGCAGAAACGGCTGCGCGAGCTGGCGCGGGTTCAATTCAAAAATCGCAAAAAATCTTTTGCAGCGACCGAATCGCGTTTGCGTTTGCTGGGGCCCGAGCAGGTTTTATCGCGCGGTTATTCGATCACGACGGACGCGGCGACGGGAAAAGTTTTGCGCGACGCAAAAAAAATTATTGCCGGACAAAAATTGAAGACGCGGTTGAAGTCTGGCGAAATTTTCAGCGAAGTTAAAAAACTTAGCAACGGCTCGGCACGCCGTCGCAATTTTGATTGCTGTCTTTCTGCCGAAAGCCGTCACGACTCTGCGCTGGACGCGAAGAAAAATTTATTTTAATTTTATCGCGTGGCAATCCAGTCAAAAAACGCGGGACAAAACAGTCCGGCCAAAAATCCTCCGTTCGAAGAGGCCTTGAAAAAACTCGAGGGCATCGTCGAGGCGATGGAGTCGGATGATTTGCCGTTGGAAACGCTTTTGGCGAAATATGAGGAGGGTTCGAAGCTCGTAAAAATTTGCCAGGAAAAACTTTCCGAAGCGGAATTGAAAATCCAGCAGCTTGAAAAAAACGCGGCGGGCGAAATAAAATTGAAACCTTTTGAAAATGTTGAATCGTTAAATGGTTGAATTGTTAAATTGGCAATTACGATTCCACGGTTTAACCATTTAACGATTCAACCAATTACAAAATTTATGAGCACATACCTCGACATGGTGGACGGACCGGAGCACGTCAAGAAATTGACGCTGCCGCAACTGCAGGAACTCGCCGGCGAAATCCGCACCGAGCTGATTGACGGCCTCGCCAAGGGCGGAGGCCATCTCGGCCCGAATCTCGGCGTCGTTGAATTGACGCTGGCGCTGCACAAGGTTTTCACCACGCCGCGCGACAAATTCGTCTGGGATGTGAGCCATCAGGTTTATGTCCACAAAATTTTGACGGGCCGCAAAGATCGTTTTCGCACGATTCGTCAAACCGATGGCCTGAACGGTTTTGCGTTGCGCACCGAGAGCGAGCATGATTGTTTCGGCGCGGGCCACGCGGGCACGGCGCTTTCCGCAGCGCTCGGCATGGCGGCGGCGCGCGATAAAAAAGGCACGGACGAAAATATCGTCTGCATTTTCGGCGACGCGGCGCTGACGAACGGCATTTCGTTCGAGGCGATGAACAACATCGCGCACACGACGAAAAAATTCATCGGCATCCTCAATGACAATGAATGGAGCATCGCCAAAAACGTCGGCGCGATTTCCGGCTACTTGAACAAGCTCATCACGAATCCGCGCTACAACAAGCTGGCGAAGGATTTTGAAAATTTCGTCCGCCGTCTGCCGAAAGGCGACATCGCGCTCAAGCTCGCGCACAAGGCCGAGGAAGGTTTCAAGGGCGCGATCAGCGAAGTCGGGATGCACCAGAAAAACGAAGTCGCGCTCGGCGACGGCCGCGGCGGTTTTGGCAATCCGGTTTTGTTCGAGGAACTCGGCATCCGCTATCTCGGCCCGATTGACGGACACAATCTGCCGTTGCTGATCAGCACGCTGGAATTTGCGAAGACGTGCGACCATCCGATCGTCATCCACGTTCTCACGCAAAAAGGAAAAGGCTTTGAAGCCGCGTTGAAATTTCCGGAAAAATTTCACGGTCTCGGCTCTTACGACGCGAAGACTGGCGAAACGCCCGCGACCAAACCCGGCACGCCGCCGATGTATCAGGACGTGATGGGCCAGACGATGGTGAAGCTGTGCCAGAAAAACAACACGCTCGTCGGCATCACCGCCGCGATGCCGACCGGCACGGGCATGAAGCATTTGGAAAAAGCGCTGCCCGACCGCTACATTGACGTGGGCATCGCCGAGGAACACGCCGTGATTTTTGCCGCTGGCATGGCGACGATGGGATTTCATCCGGTCGTGGCGATTTATTCCACGTTTCTCCAGCGCGCTTACGATTGCATCCATCACGACGTTTGTTTGCAGGATTTGCCGGTGATTTTCTGCATGGATCGCGCCGGGCTTTCCGCGAACGACGGCCCGACGCATCACGGCCTGTTCGACATCGCATATCTCCGTTGCCTGCCGAACTTGATTGCGATGGCTCCGGCCAATGAAGACGAACTCGCGGACATGATGTTCACGGCGACGCACCAGAATCATCCCGTGTTCATCCGCTACCCGCGCGGCACGGCGGAAGGCGTGCCGGTCAAAGACCAGCCGCAACTGCTCGAGATCGGCAAGGCGCAGGTCGTCCAAAATTTTTCGACGAATGGAAAAAAGAAAGTCGCACTGTTCGGCCTCGGGCCGATGAACACCATCGCGCAAAAAGCCGCCGTGCAACTCGCGGCGGAAGGCTTCGATGTCGCCGTCATCAATCCGCGCTTCACCAAGCCGATTGACGCGGGCACGACGGAATTTTTCGGGCGCGCGGCGGATGTCGTCGTGACGCTGGAAGATCATGTGCTGATGGGCGGCTACGGCTCGGCGGTGCTGGAACTGTTCAGCGAGAAAAATGTGACGACGCCCGTCGTGCGCATCGGCTGGCCGGACCAGTTCATCGAGCACGCCACGACGCAGGACGAACTCCGCAAGAAATACGGCCTGTCCGTCGAGAACACCGTCGCCAAAGTGAAGGCGCAATTTGGAGAAAATGTTTCCAGCGCGAAACAGCTGGCGATTGTGTGAAAAAATTTCGCGGAAATTTGAAATGTTTTCCCGCCAATAAAGATTCAAGCACCGTAGGTGCGAAATCTTTTTAGAAACCAGCCGTAAAAAATCAACAAGCTCCGTCAGGAGCGACATCAAAATATGCCGCCCCTACGG
>CAXUBD010000163.1:3845-6788 GCA_964249225.1 uncultured Verrucomicrobiota bacterium
CCCCTACGGGGCTTGAAATTTTTTGGATGCGATTCTACAAATATGTCGCGCCTGACGGCGCTCAAAACTTGAAGTCGTTTTGTGAAAACAAATTCACCCGCAAAAAATCCGGCATTCACGCTGGTTGAACTTTTGGTTGTCATCGCCATCATCGGAATTTTGGCCGCGCTTTTACTTCCGGCAATTTCTCAATCCAAAAGAAGAGCGCAGCAAATCCAGTGCGTTGGCAATTTGCATCAATTGGGAATTGGCTTGCAGGTAATTCTCTCGAACGATCACGGTTATCCTTTGTATATCGAAAACAGATATAGCAGTTGGATTAACCAAATGGAGATTGAGGGATTTGGCATTTCAAAACCTGACCCGTATTTTGCCGAAAAAGGTATATGGCGGTGTCCGACCGCAAAATTTCACAAATTCAGTGCTGACGAAATATCCATGTCTTATGGCTACAACGCATTTGGGATTCTTCAGGTAGGAAACCGCACAAACAATTTTGGCCTTCATGGTCATTATGATGTGCAATCAAACACACGCATACCCATCAAAGATTCAGAAGTCGTTGCCCCAAGTGAAATGATGGCCATTGGTGAAAGCGACGGCATGACATTTATGCGCAACGAGCCGTATGATTTTTACAAAATGAATTTGCGCCACCAAAATAAAGCCAACGTGGTCTTTTGCGACGGCCACGTCGAATCGCCGACGCTGTCATTTCTTTTCATCGACACCAGCGACGCCGCCTTGAGCCGCTGGAACCGCGACCACCAACCCCACCGCGAACGCCTGGCTCCATGATTTTGGAGTGCGCGGACAAGTCCGCGCTTTGGAACGACGCTACATGTCGCGTCGTGGGAAAGCGGCGACACGTCGCCGCACTCCAAAACGGAACACCACCGTGAATTCGCCGCGCTTGACGACAAAGCTGGATTGACGTTTATTTAAGCCATGACGGTCACACTCACAGCCGAGCAGGAGCAGTTCATCACCGAGCAATTGAAGGACGGCCATTACCGTTCCGCCGCCGATGTCGTCGCGCAAAGTCTCGGAATGCTGCGCGCGCAGGAAGAATTCATCCGCTCGAACATTGTCGAGTTGCGCGAGAAAATCGCCGTCGGCATCGAACAGGCCGATCGCGGTGAATTGCTGGATGGCAACGCGGTCATTGACGCGCTGCTGGAGAAGAACAGGCAACGTCCGCGTCCATGAGCCGGGTTCATTTCACGGTTCAAGCCGGACGGGACTTGGAAGAAATTGAAGAATTCATATCTTTGGATAATCCAGATGCCGCCGCCCGGCTGCTGCTTTCAATTCATGAAAAATGCGCATTGCTGTCGCGCCAGCCGCAAATGGGCAGAAGTCGTTTTGATTTGTCACCGCAGTTGCGCGGATTTCCAGTCGGCAATTATCTGGTTTTTTATCGTCCTGCTTCGGATGGAATTGAAGTGATTCGCGTTGTTCATGGCGCGCGGGATATTCCTGAATTGTTTGATTGAGCCTTTTCTTTTCACCCGCAATTTGAAATTCTAAAACTAATTTATGGCTTACACAACTTGCACACCGCCCGCCGGCGGAAAAATCACCATCACGAACGGCAAGCTCACCGTGCCGGAAAATCCCATCCTGCCGTTCATCCGCGGCGACGGCACCGGCCCGGACATCTGGGCGGCAAGCGTGCGCGTGTTCGACGCGGCGGTGCAAAAAGCCTACGGCGGCAAACGGAAAATCTCGTGGTTCGAGGTTTTCGCGGGCGAAGAGTCGTTCAAGAAATTTAACAACTGGCTGCCTGACGATACGGTTGACGCGTTCAAGGAATATCTTGTCGGCATCAAAGGTCCGCTCACTACGCCCGTCGGCGGCGGCATCCGCTCGCTCAACGTCGCGCTGCGGCAGATGCTCGATCTCTACGTCTGCCTGCGCCCGGTGCAATATTTTCAAGGCGTGCCTTCTACGGTGAAACATCCCGAAAAAGTGAACATGACGATTTTCCGCGAAAACACGGAAGATATTTACGCGGGCATTGATTTCGAGGCGGGCAAGGAAGCGGCGTTGAAGACGATTGAATTTCTCAAAGCGAATTTCCCGAAAGATTTCAAAAAAATTCGTTTCGGCGAAACGCCGGAAGTTGTCGGCATCGGCATCAAGCCTGTTAGCAAAACGGGCACGCAACGGCTGTTCCGCGCGGCGATGCTTTACGCGATCACGGAAAAGAAAAAATCCGTCACGATCGTCCACAAGGGCAACATCATGAAATTCACCGAAGGCGGATTTCGCGACTGGAGCTACGAACTCGCCAAGACGGAATTCGGCGCGGTGGAAATTGACGGCGGCCCGTGGTGCAAGATTCCCGAAGGCAAACCCGGCGCGGGCATCGTCATCAAGGATTCAATCGCCGACATCGCGTTGCAGCAAGTGCTGACGCGTCCGACGGATTTCGACGTCATCGCCACGCTCAACCTCAACGGTGATTATTTGAGCGACGCGCTCGCCGCGCAGGTCGGCGGCATCGGTATCGCGCCCGGCGGGAATATAAATTACATCACCGGTCACGCGATTTTTGAAGCGACGCACGGCACCGCGCCGAAATATGCGAACAAGGATCAGGTCAATCCCGGCTCCGTGGTTTTGAGCGGCGAAATGATGTTCCGTTACATGGGCTGGACCGAGGCGGCGGATTTAATTCTTAAAGGTTTGAACGGCGCGATCGGCAGCAAACGCGTCACCTACGATTTCGCGCGGCAGATGGAAGGCGCGACGGAAATCAAATGTTCCGCGTTCGGCGACAATATCATTGCGAATATGTGAGTTGTTGGTGGACAGCAAACGAAAAAGGCGGGCGATTGCGACCGCCTTTTTTATTAAGGTGTAAAATTGGTCACTGCGTGTTCACGCGGAAGAACTGGACGGGCGGATTCGTTGCAGGAAACGTGAATTGTTTGAGCG
>CAXUBD010000164.1:0-6700 GCA_964249225.1 uncultured Verrucomicrobiota bacterium
CAATTCAATTTCAGCAGAAACAAACATCGCTTCGTCCGCGATGATTGCCGGCACAAATTCCATTGCGCCGCCACTTGCAATTGCGAAAGAAACAAATTTCGTCGCGCACGACTCGCCGGCAAAAACGAAAACCAATGTTGTCTCGCTTCTGCAAACGAATTCCGCGCCGGCAACGACAGTTGTGACGAATGGCACAAATGTTTTGGTCACGGCGACAAACGCAGGAACAAATATTTCCCACCAGCCAAAACCGGCGATGGCGGGCGCTAATTTTATTCCGCCGGGAATGGCCGGGGGAAATTTCAATCCGTTCGCGCCGCGCGGAAAACGCGCCGACGATCTGCCGCCGGTCGTCCAGGCGCGGATCAGCCGGATTGTGGATAGCGAAATTCTCGGCCAGGTGATGCACCCGCTGCCGATGGCGCTGCTGGGCATCGCGGGCGACGTGGCGTTTCTGCGTTCCGACAGCGGCGAAACCGGCCTCGTGAAGGAAGGCGATTCGCTGGGCGAACTCAAGCTTGTGAAAATCGGCATCAATCGCGTGCTGGTTGAAAAGGACGGACAGAAAAGCGAACTCACGATTTTTTCCGGTTACGGCGGCGAAAGTCTTTTACCCAAACAAAACGATGAAACCAACAATCCCTGAACGCGAAACATTTTTCCCGGCGACGGTGTTGCTTTGCCTGATTGCCGCGTGGATCATTTTTAATTCGCCAACGCCGATCCTGGCGCAAAGTCCGCCGAGAAATTTCAGTTTGCCGCCGGGCATGTCCGTGGGAATGCCGCCGTCGAGTTCCGACAGTTCTTCCTCGTCGCCAAAACCGGATGCTGCCGGCAATTCCGGTCCGTGGATTCCGTCGCAGCCGTTGACTTCGACCAACCAACCCGGCGGAACGAACGATTTGATCCAGTTGAGTTTTCAGGGCGCGAACATTGACATGATCGTGCAATGGCTTTCGCAGACGACGGGCAAAAGCGTTTTGAAACATCCGCAGGTGCAATGCCAGTTGACCATCACGAGTTCCAAAAAAGTGACGACGCGCGAGGCGGTGAATCTGGTTTACCGCGCGCTGGCGCTGGAAGGTTATTCGGCGATTGAGTTCAGCGATTCCATTCTGATCGTGCCGCAGGACAAGGAGCCGCGCATGAGTCCGGAATTGATCGGCGGTTCCCAAACGAACGTGCCCGAAGGCCGGCAGCGGCTCGTGAAAGTTTTTTCACTGAAACACATTCAGGCTGCGGATTTGAAAGACCGCATCAGCACCGCGCTTTCGGACAAGGCCACTGTTTATCTCGATGAACAGGCCAATCAGATCATCATCACGGATTACAATGACAACATCCGCGCCGTCGGCGAACTGATTGACGCGCTCGACACGGACAAACCTGAAGACGTGGCCGTGCGGGTGATCGCGCTGAAGCACGTGTCGGCCTCGGATTTGATGAAGGAGCTTGGACCGCTTTATCAAAAACAGACCGGCAAACCGGGCAACGACACGGTGCAAGTGACGGCGGACGAACAATCCAACACGCTGCTCATTCTTTCGAGCGAGGCCAACTTCAAGGCCATCCAGCAATTTGTGACGTCGCTCGACACCGAAGAAGCGCAGGAAAAAGTCATGCGGACATTCACGCTCAAAAATGCCGACGCGCAGGACGTGGCGAAACAGTTGCAGGACCTCAACCAGGAACAGAGCGTCAGCGCCCGCTACATTTTTAATTACTCCAATTAGTCCGACAAATCCTCCAAAAAAATGACGGTGGTGGCCGACCGCCGGCGCAACGCGGTCATCGTGCAGGCGCCACCTTCGCAGATGGACGGCATCGAGAAAATGATCGGCGATCTGGATGCGCCGGTCAACGACGGCAGCCTCGCGCCGAAAATTTATCCGTTGAAATAGGTCAACGAGTCGGACATCGAGGATGTGCTGAACGAATTGTTTTTGAAAAAAACCCAGCAGCGGAGCTACTGGGATTATTTTGACGACGATAATTCTGACAATTCCACGCCCGACCGCGATGTCGGCCGGCTTTACGGCAAAGTCCGCATCACCAGCGAGCCTTACTCCAACGCGCTCATCGTCACCGCTAACTCCACGGAAAATCTCGGCGCGGTGGAGCAGGTCATCGAGCAATTGGATCAGCCGTCGGAAGCCAGCGAAAGCACGTTGCACGTCGGGTTGCGATTTGCCAAGGCGGCGGACGTGGCCAACAGCATCAACATCCTTTTCGCCAAGAACGGTTCGCCGCCCTTGCGCGCCACCGCCCCGCAAACGCAGGCAAACCAAAATAATTCCCCGGATCAATCCCAGCAAGCGCAGCCCGACACCTCGGCGCAAACCGGTTTCGATCTGGGAACGGAAACGAAAATAGAAGGTTACTTTCCATGGCTGGGCGGGCAACCTGATAATGCCGCGCGCTCGTCCGACAGCCGCAACACCATCCGTCCCGTCAGCGATCTGGTGGGCCGCGTCCGCGCCGTGGCTGATGAGCGCAGCAACGCGCTGCTGGTCTCCGCCAACGTTCATTTCTTCCCGCAAGTTTTAAAATTGATCGCCGATCTCGACGCGCCGACCGATCAAGTTTTGATCGAGGCGCGGCTCGTGGAAGTCTCGAGTGATTTTCTGGACAAGCTCGGCGTCCGCTGGTCGCCGGACGGCAGCCAGGTGTTCACGGCCCAGGACTACGACAATTCCCTGATCGCCAGCGTGTCCGGCCAGTATCAAAAATGTTTCGGCGGGAATACCACCGTCAACACTCCCGCCACCACCACCGCCGGCACCATTGCGCAGGCGCTGGCTTCGTTGCGTTCCGGCGTGCTGTCCAGCACTATCAGCATGGATTTTCTCGTCCAGTTCCTGCGTGAAACCACCGACGCCACCGTGCTGGCCGAACCGCAGCTCAACATCCGCGACAACGAGACCGGCAAACTGTTCGTCGGCCAGGAAGTGCCGGTGCCGGACACCACGCAGGTCTCCTCCGTCGGCTCGCAAAACACGAGCATCAAATACAAGGACGTCGGCGTCGTGCTGGAAGTCACGCCGCACATCAATTCTTCCGGCGACGTTGAATTGAAGATCCACGCCGAATCTTCCACGGTCGTGGCCGGGCAGACGGTGCTGGGCGGGGCCGTTTTTGACACGCGCAATTTCCGCACCGACCTCACCGCCAAAAACGGCCAGACCCTCGTCGTCGGCGGCATCATCCAAAAACAAATCTCCGACACGTTGCGCAAGACGCCGATCCTGGGCAGCATCCCGGTCATCAAATGGGCGTTCAACAAAAAGGACAAGTCCACCCATGAAGTCGAACTGATGGTCTTCCTACGTCCGCGCGTCATCCAGACGCCGAAGGATGCCCAGGCCATTTTGCGGGAGATAGATGAGAAAGCGCCCCTGGTCAAAAAATGGTCCGAAGAAGCTCGTCCGAAGCAGACCAAGGATAAATCTAAAAATTAAAAAAAACAGAAACCCATTAGGCCATGATGAAAACCGCTTGTGCTTGGGTCGCGTAAAAAGATCGCGCCGGGATATTCAATCCGCTATTGCCTGAGCATGGCAATGATTTAATTGACCGACAATTCCATGTCAAATAAAACGAGGACCGACCCCTTTACATTATAATTTTTGCGCAATTTTGATTATTTGGACGGAATCGTCCGGGCAAGATAATTGGCCAACGATTTGATTTGCGAATCCTTGAGCGGACCGCCCTCGTTGGCCGAAAATGCGGGCATGAGCGTGCCCGGCTTCCCATGTTCAATCCATCCTCGCCAAAATTGAACGTTCGTGGGCTGATTAATTTTATGCAGATCAGGAACCATCGTGGCGCGATTTTCGCCTTCGTGGCAGATGCCGCAGGCGACCACGTAAAGCTTTTCACCAAATTTGCCGACGGTGGGTTTGGCATGGCAACTTGCGCAATCGTTTTTGAAAACCGCCTGCCTGTCCACTTTGGCAATCGTAAGATTACGCGCACGACCAGCATCCGTCATCGCATCGGCTGCGCTTGGAGGAATAATGATTTTAACCAGGAGTCGCTTGGAACCCTTGTCGGTGGTGATAAGCACGCTCTTAACCAGTGTTCCACTCTTGCCGGCAAGGTTCACCATTATGCCAATCTGTCCTGTGACGCCCGGTGCGATTGCCCATGGCAGTGGCGGCAATTGTGCGGTGGTGCAACTGCACGAAGGCTGGGCGTGTAAGATGGTGATGGTGTCTGATGAGACATTGGCAAAAGAAAAAATGAATTCCGCCGTGCTCGCGTTGGAGGCCGCAATCTTTGATTTGGTGACACTGTCCCAGACAAAAACGGTGTTTGAAAGTCCGGACGCGGCTGCTGGCGTGAGTTTTGAAGCATTCGTTGCGACCGTTTGCGTTGCTGGAATGCCGGCTGCAAACAAGGCGGTGCGGGCCAAGACAACCCCCACCATCCCGCAAATCAAAAGGTATTTTGATTTCACAATAATAAAATATCTCTCGTTATTAGCCAACCATCAGTCACAGCAATAACCGCAGTCAGTGCAAGGGTTATCTGGGTTTGAGGGGTCAAGATGGAACGTGATTGCCGCGATGCCGATCCCGGCATCCACCGGGTCAGGCGTGGTCCCACTTTTCACTATCGTGCCTTGATAGACGAGAATGAACTTGGTGGTTTCCGAAAGAGTGGTGCTATAGGTGATGGTCGTAGCGCCGCCATCGGACAAGGTTCCACCGGTAAAATCATTGGGCTGAACCAAGGTTCGCTCGCCGGACGAATTCTCGCTAAACAAGGAGAATGCGCCGCCAATGAAATCCTGACCGGAAAAGTTCATGACCGTGATGGTGTAGGTTTCTGAAGCGTGGGCGACCGACACGACCATGTCGCCACGAAAGAAATAATCAAGGATACCCGCGCTGTATTCCACCGCTTTGTGAATAAGAATGTTGTGATATGCTTGAAGAACGTTGGAGTCATTTAACGTAGTGGCAGCTTCAATAAATTGGCCGCCCCGGTTACGGACGCCTAAATAAGTCAACGCACTATGATTGGAGAAAGTAATTCCATCGCCGGTTTTGTCGAGATAGACGCGATTGACCTGTTCTCCGTCTTTCAAAAGAACTGTCCTGACTCCATAGCCCAAGGCCGTCCTTACCTTTCCAAAACTCGTGCTGGTTTTGAGCGAAGGAAATGGGAAGGAATGAATCATGTCTGAGCCAATAACTTCGTTGTAAAGTGCATCTTCGCCGAGAAAATTGCCGTTGCTCCATTCGGCAAGACCAAGCTTAACATTGCCGCCAGCTTCTTGGTTCAGATAGTATGAACTATTGTCGGCATACAAACCGCGATCCCAAAAATCTAGCAATTTGGAAAATCCTTTTGACCGCCAGTTTGCCCAGCCAACGGTGGCACTGTAGGGCAGAGCAAACCACTGCGAATTTTTTGCGTAATTCTGAACGCCGTAATTTTCGATATATCTGTGATCTTTGTTGTAATGATTATCATTTCGGACATGGTCAGGCTGTGATAAATCTTGATTCAAATGCAAAATGTGACCTAAAGTGTAAAGCATCAATGCCATATTTTCATTACGGTCAGATTGAAGAGAGTTAGTCAAAGCGGCAAATTGGTAGGTGCGCGCACAATACCAGTTGTAAACATTGGTTCCTACTTCTTCTGGAACGATAGCGCCTGCCCCAACCCCCGCACTCGCCAAAATTGCATTGCCAAGTTGAATAAACGGGCCTTGAATTTCATTCTGCGACGCCCAAACAAATGAATTTGTTATTCCGTTAGGCGTAAGAAAATAACCCCAAGGCCAAGGTTCACTTTTATCAGTTAGTCCTATCACTTGGCCAGCAGTGCGATACGGAATCACCGTGTAAAAATGATCTACTGGACGAAGTGTCCAAGCACCGTATAATTGCTCGTCTTCCATGCGGCTTCCTAACTGAAGCCATTCGGTCGGCGTGAAATTATTTCCATTAACTTGCGGCTGACTAGCCATTAAGCGTTGAGACTCGAGATTTTCACTAAGAAAGCTTTGTAAGCCAGCCGATGATTCAAAAGCGTTTTCTGTAATTCTCATATGAACAGGCCAGTCATGACCAAAACATAAAGTCGACATCCAAAAAAATGCCAAGCAAATGTATTGTATGAAAAATGGCAAAATTTTATTCATGAGATTTTGAAGCTTTGTTTTGTATCAGCTTTCCTACGAGCCAACCTAGAAGTAAAAACAGCACAGAGTTAATAACAGCAACCAAACATATTGTAGAAATTGACCATTGGTCACTTGATCCACCAACACCGTTATCTACAAATAATTTCAACGACATACCGGACACCCTACAAATTATACCTGTCGGAATTAAGACTAACATCAACATAAAAGTTGGAAAATCGCCTCCAGCTTCATGCGGCGCAGTTATTGCACAAAGCCACATACTTCCAATAGTCAAGAGCAGCCCAATTAAAGCTCCGATGATTTGAGTTATGCAGACGATTGGCCAACCGCGTTTCTTTTGAGCTTCAGGATTATTTTTTAATTCATTCATAAGTTAAATAATTTTGATTTTTTATTCCGCCGAGAAGCGCGCCCCGTAGGCGTCGCGCTTCGCGGCGGAATAAAAAATCCTCTTCATGTGATTGACCAGGCCCGCGCGCGCCGCGGCTGCGGGATCGGCGGTGCCTGCCTCCACGCGGCGTTGCGTGCGCTGGA
>CAXUBD010000165.1:0-2100 GCA_964249225.1 uncultured Verrucomicrobiota bacterium
ACCTGTCAACCTCGCGTCCCGTGCGGCCATCGGCTTCATCATCGTGAGCGTGGTTTTCGCCGTGATAGCCGTGATCGTGAAATTTTCCGTGAACACGCCGGCGATTGACGCCGATCGTGGCGCAATCATTTCCCAAGCCTTGTTTCAAATCCGCACCAACGAAGTGGCGTCGCTCGGAAACGCCGGGTGGGTTGACCAGAGCCGCAACCTCGTGCGCCTGCCGATTGACCTCGCGATCCAAAAGACGGAAGAAGCCTGGCAAAACCCTGCGCAAGCCCGCATTGATCTGATTGCGCGCGCCGAAAAAGCCGCCGCGCCCGCGCCAAAAGTTGCCCCCAAACCGAGCGCCTTTGAATGAACGCGAACGAAACAAAAATTTTCAGCGAGTCCGAAATTGACGCGTCATGCCGCGTGCCGCTGCTCGCGCTTTTCGGCGGCGCGGCGCTGTGGCTCGTCGTCGGTTTGTTGCTCGCGCTCGTCGCCTCGATCAAATTTCACGCGCCCGATTTTCTCGGCGGCTGTCCGCTGCTGACGTATGGCCGGGTGCAACCCGCCGCCAACGACGTGTTGCTTTACGGTTTCTGCATTCCCGCCGCGCTCGGCGTGATGCTTTGGATTTTTGCGCGCTTGAGCCAGACCGAACTCGTCCTGCCGCTCGTGCCCATCGTCGCTGCGAACATCTGGCATCTCGGCGTTTTCATCGGGCTCGTCGCCATTTTGGTCGGCGACAGCACCGGTTTCACGTGGCTGGAATTTCCACGCGCGAGTTCCGTTCTGCTGTTCACCGCGTTTCTATTAATCTCAGTTTGCGCCGTCGCCACGTTCGGCGCGAGACGCGAACGGGAACTGTATCCGTCGCACTGGTTTTTGCTCGCCGCGCTCGTTTGGTTCCCGTGGATTTATTCAACGGCCAATCTTTTCCTCGTCGCGTGGCCGGTGCGCGGCGTGGTGCAACCGATCATTGACTGGTGGTTCACGGATAATCTTTTGCTCGTCTGGTTCGCGCTGGTCGGCGTCGGCACGGCGTTTTATTTCCTGCCGAAATTCAGCGGACGCCCGCTGCAAAGCAGTTATTACGCGCAGTTCGTATTTTGGACGCTGATGATTTTTGGGACGTGGTGCGGCGTTCCGTCCGGCGCGCCCGTGCCCGCGTGGCTGCCGGTGACCAGTTCCGTTGCGTCCACGCTTTTAATTGTTCCGTTGCTCGCCATTGTTATCATCGTCATCAAAACCGTTCGGGGGGCGAATGTCTCCTGCAAAGGCGGACCGTTCTGCTATATCAAATTCGGGACGGCCGCTTTCATCCTGTCCGGTCTGATGCTCGTCGCATCGGGTTGCCCATATTTCAGCCGTATGACGCAATTCACCTGGTTCGGCCCGGCGCAGACGCAACTACAAATTTTTGGATTTTTTGCGATCACGATGTTCGGCGCGATTTACCACATCTTGCCGCGCATAATGGCTTTTGATCTGCCGTTCCCGAAATTCGTCCGATTGCAGCACTGGTTTTTCATGATTGGCGTCGTTCTTCTAGTCGCGTCGCTCGCCCTTGGCGGGATCGAACAAGGTTTAAAAATGCAAAATGCCGGCCTCACAATTCTTGACGTGACGCAGGCGACGCTGCCGTTTTTGCGCATCAGCACGCTCGGTCTTATTTTCCTGTTGCTCGGCAGCCTGCTGTTCGCCGGGAATATTTTTGTCATGACGTTCAAGTGGAAAATGGGATTGCTCAAGCCGGCGTTCGCCGCCGTGAAAGCATCGTTTGAAATCTCGGAGGTGAAATCGTGAAAAACGGCGCGGCAGTTTTTCTCGCGGCGTTCATCGCGCTCGGCAGTTCGTGGTTCGGCTTCGTGCTCGCGCCGCAATTGCAATTGGGCGGCGCGGGTCAGACAAGCGTTCTGAATTCATCCGATGTATATCCGTTGCAACCGATCGGTGACGCGACCTTGGGTCTGCAAATCTATCGCGCCAACGGCTGCGCCGCGTGCCACACCGAACAAGTTCAACAAGACGGCGTAGCTTGCGACGTGGTGCTGGCCAACGCCGGAAAAAATCCCGTCGCGGTCAGCAATGTGATTTCTTCGTTGAAGCTATGTGGCT
>CAXUBD010000165.1:2110-6246 GCA_964249225.1 uncultured Verrucomicrobiota bacterium
GACTAAGGAAGCCGCCGATGCTGCCTCGGACAAAATCACCGCTGCCGGCGGCAAGACGGAAACCCACATCGTCGCGACCGGCGCGGACATTTCGCGCGGCTGGGGAGTGCGGCACAGCGTCGCGGCGGATTTTCTTTACGATTATCCCGTGCAACTCGGCACTCTGCGCGCCGGGCCGGATTTGGCAAATTTAGGCGCGCGTTTGCCGGACGCGAATTGGCAGTTGCTTCATCTTTATGAGCCACGCAGCGTGACGAAAAATTCCACGATGCCGTCGTTCAAATTTCTTTTTGAAGTCCGCAAAATCGGCGCCGCGCCGTCGCCGGACGCTTTGAATCTGCCGAATGAATTCGCGCCCGCCGACGGCTTTGAAGTCGTGCCGACGACCGAAGCAAAGCAGCTCGCGGCGTATCTCGTAAGCCTGCGCGCGAACGTGCCGCTGTATGAAGCACCGTTCACGCCGGCGCAAATTTCAACCAATGCTCCTGCAAAATAAAAAATGAGCGACGAATCCAAATCTGTCACGCCCAACGCCGAGCCGGCGGCGACACACTCGACGGTGCCGATGTGGATTTTTTTGCTGACGCTTGTGCTGCTATTCGGCGGCGGCATTTATTTTGACAAGCACAGCGGTTGGTTTGACGCAAAAGTCTATGCGCCGTATCTGACGGCGCAAGAACTCGATTTGTATCAGCCCAAATCCGGCGCGGCGGCGTTCCTCGCGCAGGGCAAAAAAAATTATGAGATCGTTTGCGGCGTTTGCCACGGGACCGACGGCCTGGGCAAACCCGGACAATTTCCGCCGCTCGCCGGTTCCGAATGGGTGACCGCCAAAGATTTCAAAAGGCTCGCGCAGATTCCGCTGGATGGGCTCAATGGCAGCATTCACGTCAAGGGACAGGAATGGAATGCGGCGATGGCCGCGATGGGCGCGGCGTTGTCCGATGCCGATCTCGCCGCCGTGCTGACTTACATCCGTAGTTCCTGGGGAAACAAAGCGGACGCTGTCGCCGCCGATGAGTTGAAGCCGGTTCGCGCCGCCGTGGGCGGCAAACCGGCCATCAATGGCGAGGAACAGTTGAAAACGATTCCGGAATGATCGCTCCCGGTGCCATTCATCTGCTTCAATCCCCTAACGTAGCAATCTGAGCCACCGCCGAATCGCGGCGTGGATTACAACTGTAGCGGCAACTGCGGTTGGGTCAGTTGATGGGTATTACAGCGCACGTTGCAGATGGTTCGCATATCGGCGATGCCTGCGTTTTTAGTTTGGCTCCGAACGGTTCCAAATATTTAAAAACGCAAGCCGACGACGGCCAGTCTAAATTCTTGTTCAACCTTCCGAAGTATCCATTTTCGATTCTTCCAATTTTTAAGATGACTCAATTTGAATTTGGAACCAGAAAATGCTGCCATTGATCGGAAAACCAAACATTTGTTTCAAAGTCCTGAACTTGGTATGTCCATATTATATTCGTCACGAAATTGTTACACTTGAATAGTAGTCAACTGGCGCGCATTTACCTTTAATGGCGCATATGGAACATTTATTCGGCTCGCTTGGCACAACCCAGCTTTTATGTCTCATTTTTGCACTGGGATTAGCACTGGCATTTGAATTCGTCAACGGTTTCCACGACACGGCCAATGCGGTGGCCACCGTCATTTACACCAATAGTCTGCCGCCGTGGGTTGCCGTGGTTTGGTCAGGCATCTGGAATTTGATCGGCGTGCTGACCTCTACGGGTGCAGTCGCTTTCGGGATCATCAGTCTGCTGCCCGTCGAGTTGGTCATGAATGTCGGTTCAGCGGCCGGTTTTGCGATGGTCTTTTCCCTGTTGATTTCGGCCATCGTCTGGAACTTGGGGACATGGTATTTGGGATTACCGGCGTCAAGTTCGCATACTTTGATCGGTTCGATCATGGGCGTGGGACTGATGAATTCAATGATGAACTCGGGTGGCATTCTCGCCGGAATCAATTGGGCCAAGGCCGAGGATGTTGGTTTGGCACTGCTGATCTCGCCACTTGTCGGGTTCGTCTGCACGGCGATTTTGTTCCTGCTCATCAAGGCATTGGTCCGCAAACCGGAACTTTATTCTGCACCCGTGCCAGGGAAAGCTCCGCCGCTATGGATTCGCGGCATTCTCTGCTTCACCTGCACCGGCGTCAGTTTCGCGCATGGTTCCAATGACGGCCAAAAAGGCATGGGATTGTTGATGCTCATTTTGGTCGGCATCGTTCCCGGAATGTATTCGCTCAATCTTTCTACCACCGCCGATTCGATTGCACAATTAACCGTTATGTCCCAAAGCGCCACGGCCATTCTCGAAAAACATACCGGTGGCAGCCTGTTGGAAAATAAAGCAGCAGGCAAAACGCTTAACGCTTACCTCAAGACCGGCGGCGCTTTTTCGGACAACGTCTTTGCCGCTCTTGCTGAGAAGAACGAAGAAATCGCAACCACAATTGCTAATCGCAACTCTCTGAATGAATTGCCGGAAAACCAACGGAGCGCATTGCGTACGGAGATTTATTTCACAACGGAAACCATTGGCAAGTTGAACAAAAACCACAAACTTGTTGATAGCGAAGCAAGCGGATTGATGAAATACAAAACCGCGCTCGACAAGACGACCAAGTTCATTCCGGTGTGGGTGAAATTCGCGGTGGCAATCGCTTTGGGCCTGGGCACGATGATTGGTTGGAAACGCATCGTCGTTACGGTTGGTGAAAAAATTGGTAAGAGCCATCTGACTTACGCGCAAGGCGCTTCCGCCGAAATGGTCGCGATGATCACCATCGGTTTGGCCGACCGATATGGCCTGCCGGTCAGCACCACGCATGTGCTTTCTTCCGGCGTCGCGGGCGCGATGGCCGCCAACAAATCCGGCTTACAAATGGCGACGTTGCGCAATCTGCTGCTCGCGTGGGTGCTTACCTTGCCAGTTTGTGTCTTCCTCGGTGCCATGTTCTTTGCCGGCAGTTTGCTGTTCATTGCGCACGTCTTTGGTTTGCACTAGCGGCAGGTGCGTTATTAATTTGTTAATCAGAGCGGTCACTACAGAAAACGGACAATTCAAATCTTTTTGTCTTCACCGGATTGTTTCCGAACGTCCCTTGGATAGTCATGCAGTTGCTCTAAAAGTCATCCCGTCGAAAATGTTGGACGTGTTCGTCCGTCAAGGACGTTGCCCAGCGCAATGATGTTTTAACCAAACAAGTAGGAACAACTGAATCTTCATATGAAAACAAAAAAATGGAAAAAAATGATCCATCACCTGCGGTTCTCGGCGGGCATAGCGGCCTTGCTGGCGGCACCGGCGGCGTCCATGGCCCAGTTCACCACGCCGCACCTCGTCAATACGCCCGGCGATGTCACCAATGTGCTCGGCTCCACCACGTTCATCAATCATGGGCTGGTTGGCATCGGCCACATCTCGGCCTCGGCGCTGGACAGCTTCGGGGAAACTTTTGGTTCCGCGTCCAGCTTGCAAATCACCGGCTGGACGAATAATGGCGACGGCACTTACAATGGCATTTTGAACGTGCTGCCGGATCGCGGCTACAACAGCGGCAACTTTTTCTCGCATTACGCGGCGCGCATCAACCAAGTGGGTTTCAAATTCACGCCTTATTACGGCTCCACGAACATCGGCGGCGTGACGGATTTGGACAAGTTGAACGCGCAGACGAATCAATTTACTTTCGGCTCCATCGGCGGCGTGAAGTTCACTTACTTTGACCCGAACACGGGTTCAAATTCCTTCACGACCGGTCTTGATCCGGGCACGAATTACACGACGCTTTTCGGCAAAACGATGCCGTATGTGGGCGTGGACGGACGCCGCAATAACCAGGGTTTCGAGGGCGTTTCGTTAAGCCCGGATGGCACGCGCCTTTTTGCGCTGCTGCAAACCGCTTGCGTGCAAGACGGACAGCAATCCGCCAACAATCAACTCGCCAAAAATACGCGCCTGCTGATTTATGACGTGAGCGGAAATCCCACGCCCGCCTCGCCGATTGCCGGCTCCACCCTGCTGCTCACCGAGGGCGTGGTCACCGGCGACGGCGCGCATTCGGGCTGGCTGCTGGGGAAGAACGACAGGGGCCCGATGAGCTATCGCTCGGGCGAC
>CAXUBD010000165.1:6256-6523 GCA_964249225.1 uncultured Verrucomicrobiota bacterium
GTGGGAACTTACGTCGGCTACCAGTCGCCGAGTTCGACGAGCAACACAACTTACACGGGCATCAACAAGCTGCCGCTGGATTCCGAGGCGCTCGTGCTCAAGCCCGACGGCTCCGGCTACATCGGCGACGAATACGGCGCAAATATTTATTATTTCAATCCCTCGAAACAAATCGTGGACGCGATTGTGCCGCCGCCAGCGTTCCAGCCGCATTCCCCTTTTGGCGTGTTGAATTATAATTCAATCACCCCCGGCGTGGACGGACGC
>CAXUBD010000166.1:0-6478 GCA_964249225.1 uncultured Verrucomicrobiota bacterium
GGCCACATCAGGCGAAGCGAGCGAAGACAGTTCGGCCAGTTCCGCCGCCGGCAGCGGCGCGGAAATCTGCACCGGCTCGCCCAGACCTTCGCGCAAAGATTTTTCCCATGCCGCAACGCTCGCGGCGTCGGCGACCAGATGCCATTTCGGCGCCGCCGTCAGCCAGCCTTCCATTTCGCCCGACCAAGTTAGTTGCGCGAGCTGGTTTTTTAAATTCGCCGCGCGATCGCCCGACGGCGGCAAAACGACGAAACTTAAATTCCGCAAAACGCCCGCGCACCACCATGCAACCAGCGCCGCGTTCTGGCCGCCAAGCGACAATGGATAAACCCACGCGTCCGCTGCTGATTCTCTTTTGAGTGATGAACCGTCCGCCTCGAGTTGATCCAAAAACGGCGCTTCCAGCCGGTCGGCAAGAAAATTCTCGCCTTCAAGCTTGCCGAGAAATTCCTCCACGACGCGGCGTTCGGCGATGACGACGATCACCGTCTGCAAATCCTCCGCCGATTGCGGCAGGATTTGCATCGTCCACACGATCTGCGCGACGGGCATCGGCGAAAGTTTTTCCAACTGCAATTCCACCATTGCGACGGTCTCGTCGAAATTGCTTTTGGGCAGTTCGATGACGCGCAGAAAAACATTTTCCGGCGGCAGCCACGCGACGTTCAGCTTCGGCTGCCACAGGGAACTCCACGATTTTGCGATGCCGCGCGACGGCAACGGATCGGCGTGCGCGACGCGCTGCTCGCGACCCAAGACAAAACTTTTTCCTTTGGCGTCGAATTGCCAGAGGCGTTTCGCGTCGGCGGCGAGTTGCAAAATGTTGCAGGAATTCCAGCGGGCCATGTTAAAAGGTGTCGAGTGACGAGCGACAGTTGACGAACCATCGAATCCGTTCCCCAATCGTAAATCGTAAATCGCAAATCATAAATTTCTTCACGCGCGCGGGATGATCGGCATTTTTTCGCCTTCGCTCAACGCCTCGAAATGTTCCTCGATCTGCGTGACGCGCAAAATCTCTTCGATGGTTGTCTCGCCGGCCATGACTTTGTTCCAGCCGTCGGTGCGCAGCGTGCGCATCCCGTTTTCAATCGCCGCCTGCGCGATGGCCGTCGCGTTCGCGCGGTTCATGATGAGGGGACGAATATTTTCCGTGACGGCGAGCAATTCGTAAATGCCTTTGCGCCCTTGATAACCGAGCTGGCGGCATTCCTCGCAACCGACGCCGTGCCAGAACTTCGCCGTGCCGATCTGGTCGGCGGGAAAACCGATTTTGCGCAGATATTCCTGATCCACTTTCTGCTCAACTTTGCAATGCGTGCAAATCGTGCGGATCAAACGTTGCGCCTGCACCGCTTCGACCGATGACGCGATGAGAAACGGCTCGATGCCCATGTCGGTCAAACGCGTGAACGCGCTCGGCGCATCGTTCGTGTGCAGCGTGGAAAAAACCAAATGCCCGGTCAGCGATGCGCGGATGGCGATGTCCGCCGTTTCCTGGTCGCGAATTTCGCCGACCATCACGACGTTCGGGTCCTGCCGCAAAATGTGGCGCAAGCCCATCGCGAACGTCAGGCCGATGTCCGAACGCACGGCGATTTGATTGATGCCTTTCAATTCGTATTCGACCGGCTCTTCAATCGTGATGATGCGTTTGTGGACGGAATTGATCGCCGAAAGAAATGCGTAGAGCGACGTGGATTTGCCTGAACCCGTCGGGCCGGTGACGAGAAAAATTCCGTGCGGCTTGACGATGATGTCGCGGATGATGGCTTCGTCCTTCGGCGCGAAACCGAGTTTGTCGAGCGAGAGAAAAATTTTCCCGCGCGTGAGCAGGCGCAGCGAAACGCTTTCGCCATAAACCGTCGGCACGGTGGAAACGCGGATGTCAATTTCCTCGCCCTTGATGCGCACATTGATGCGTCCGTCCTGCGGCAATCTTTTTTCAGAAATGTTCATGCCGCTCATCACCTTGATGCGCGAGATGAGCGCGGCCTGATAACGCTTCAATTGCGGCGGCATCGGAGTCTGATGCAAAATGCCGTCAATGCGATAACGAATCCGCAACTCGTCTTCCTGCGGCTCGAAATGAATGTCCGTCGCGCGATCCTTGTGCGCTTCCCAAACGACTTGGTTCACAAATTTGATGACGCTCGCTTCCTGGTCGTCTTCGGTGATTTCCTTGTCGTTGGCAATGTCGAGGTCCAGCGCCTCGCCTTCGCCCATTTCGTCCATCGTTTCCGCGCCGACGCCGTAATATTTTTTCAGCGCCTTTTCGATTTCGGTTTTTGTCGCGAGCGCGAACTGCACCGGCGTCCGCGCGTCGAAGCGGACCGCGTTCATCATCGCCGCGTCGAACGGATCGCTCACGACGACCTGCAACGTGCCGTCGTTCATCGCCGTGGGCAGGATGGAATATTGAAACGCGATCTTCGTGGAAATTTTATTTCGCGCCTCCGGCGGAATGGCGAGCTTGGGCAAATCCACATATGGCCAGCCGAGCGTCGCCGCCAGTTTCTGGACAAAAACGTCCTCGGCCACGCCGCGTTCGCGCGCGATGAACGACAGCAGCGGTTCCGCCGAGCCGCCGTCCGCCGCCGTCCGCCACGACTTGCGCCAGTCGTCAATTTGAGTTGGCGACGTTTCCGCGACCGACGCGACCAGATTTTTTGCCGGGCTGAAAGCCATGTGTTGCTCCTGATTTAACAATCAGAGCCGGTAAAAGTTGCAGGAATTCGAAAGAAACACAATTTAAACGTAATGTCTTATTTTGAAATTTAATTCCATTTACCGGCTGGCCACCGAGCGGCCAGCATCAGATTTGACCGCTGTTGCGCCAATCGCAATGGGGTGAATACTCCATAAAATTCAAAACCACAAATGGGACATTAGTTTGAGACGTGCGTTGGTGCTAATGGTTTAAAATCTGAACGGCGTAAATTTTTTTCTGTCCATTCTGTAAACTCTGTCTTTTGTTTTAAAAATTGGTAAATTACTCGCGTGAACAATCTCGCCATCGGTCTTTTGGGCGCGCTGCTGGCCACCAACCAGCCGCAGGCCGTCAGCAATCTGATCCAGCAGCAAACCGGCGTCGCCGTGGCGCTTCCCAACGACCCGGCGGAACAGGAGTTGCAGCAGTTGATGATCGCCGACGACGCGGCACAGGACGAGGTGGACAAATGGATTCAGGAAAACAACGCCTTTGCGGCCAATGGCGCCGGTGAAACCAAGGCGGAATTAAACAAACGCATCCTCGCGCGCTTCGATTCCGTCCGCAAAAGCTACAAGGACTTTCTTAAACGTTATCCAAACAACGCGCACGGCCATCTCGCCTACGGCAGTTTTCTCAACGACATCGGCGACGAGGACGCCTCGATGGAACAAAACGAAACCGCGCGGCAGCTCGACCCGAAAAATCCGGCGGCCTGGAACAATCTCGCCAATTATTTCGGCGAGCACGGGCCAATCACGAACGCATTTATTTATTACGCCAAGGCGATCGAGCTGAATCCGAACGAGCCGGTCTATCACCAGAATTTTGCGACGACGGTTTACCTCTTTCGCAAGGACGCGCGCGAATTTTACGGCATTAACGAACAGGAAGTTTTCGACAAGGCGCTGGAACTTTACCGGCAGGCCATGAAACTTGCGCCGGACGATTTTGTCCTCGTGACCGATTACGCCGAGAGTTATTACGGCATCAAACCGCTCCGCACCAACGACGCGCTCGCGGCGTGGACCAACGCGCTGCAAGTCGCGCACACCGACGCCGAGCGCGAAGGCGTTTACATCCACCTCGCGCGGTTCAAACTGGCCGCCGGACGTTTTGCCGAGGCGCAGGCGCACCTGGACGCCGTGACCAATTCAATGTATGCCGACCTCAAGGCGCGAATCGGACGCGAACTCGTCCGCCTTGAAAGTGGAACCAACGAAACCGGCGGCGACGAAGTTTCCACCAACGCGCCAATTATTCAAAAGTAGGAGCCTCTTTATTTTTGATTTGCGATTTACGATTTACGCGCCCTTTGATTTAGGCTCGTAAATCGTATATCGTAAATCGTAAATTTTTCCGATGAGCTTTTACGACCAATTGAAATTCGACGCCCAAGGTTTGATTCCCGCCATCGTGCAGGAATACAAAACGAAGCGCGTGCTGATGTTCGCGTGGATGAACCGCGCGTCACTGGAAAAAACCGTCACCACCGGCAAGACGCATTTCTGGAGCCGCTCGCGCCAGAAATTCTGGATGAAGGGCGAAGAAAGCGGCCACACGCAGACCGTCAAGGACATCGCGTTCGATTGCGACGGCGACGTGCTGCTCATCCAGGTCGAGCAGGCCGGCGCGGCGTGCCACGAAGGTTATCAATCGTGCTTTTTCCGCTCGGTCGAAAACGGCGGTTTCAAAATCACCGAGTCGCAATTGCAAACGCCGGAGGAAATTTATAAAAAGAAAAACTAAGGACTCAATTATGAAGCTTCGTGAATTTATTCTTGGCTTGAGCCTATTGTTTTATGCCTGCACAAATAGCCGTGCAGAGCAGTTGATATTTCCATTTTTGAAAATGGAGGGTCAGAGCAATATAATCGTCACTGCAAATTGGGATCACCCGAAGCCCTGTCCGCCGGAATATACAAATCTGCTTTCAAATACAAATCTGTTTACGTTCGCCGAACAGGAAAAACTTAAAGATGTTGCTTTGAAATATCAGAATGTTACCACCAATTCCGGTCCAGCGGGCAGCGTATTCAAAAATTGGGGCTTGCGACGAATGAAGCATACGGACTTGGGAATTCCAACAAATACGTTTTGGGTTGCATGTTTCAGTTACACCAATTCCGATGCACGAGAAGAAATAAACGCATACGCAGGGCCTAAATTTATTAATGCAAAATTCCGAACGACGACTGGAGACGGATATGATGTCGTGGTTGTAGATAATATTCTTTTTGCATATCAGGAATACAAACATGGCGTGCTGGATGGGCTGTTCGTGGGAGTGCATGACCCGAATCATCCTGATGATGTGGAGCACTGTGGTATGTGGACGCGCTTTATCGATGGGAAAATTCTAGGCAAGTTTATTATATGGGGACCCATTGATTACACAAAAGAAAAAGGAGGCTTTCAAATCGTAGCCGAGGCTGAATTTAAAGAACCGTTTGATTTTCTAAAATATCAATCAATACCGATTGATTTAGCGTGGACAGAAGTTTCAACAAATACTGCCAACTCCGCGCAAAGTTTAAAGTGAGATTTAATTTTTAGAAAACACCACACACTATGGTGCGTGAAGTTTCCTGCGGCTTCCTGCTTTTGTTTTCTCCGCGCTTCGGCTGAAAATGATTTCATGTATTCGCCAGCACCCGCGCTGCCAAAAACAAGGTTGCGTTAAATCAAATCCCGATTAAAATTCAACCATGAAATTGAAAGCAGCCTTGATTTCAGAAAACGGCGCGGAAGAAGTGAAGTTCACAGATTTCCTGCGCGCGACCAACCACGAAATGGCCGAAATTCGCCGCGCCAACAAAGCCAGCCACGCCGAAATTCGCCGGCTGCAAATTTCCACTCGCAAAAAATTAGACCGCATTCAAGAAATTCTGCGCCATGTTCAAGCAGATAATTGAATTTATCGGCAACCTGCTGTTTCTTTACCGCAACACGCAGGAAAACACGGAAGCCATCTCACAGCTTCGTCGTGAAATGCACGAAATGGCGGATAATTTTGAAAAACTTTCCTTCGAGGTTCAACGCATCAACGACCGCGAAAAGTTGGAGCGGGAGAAATTGGTTTTGCAATTGGAGAACGCGTTGCTGCGAATCGAACGCCGTTTGCCGCCAGGCAAATCTTCCAAAAATTAAAATTGTATAGCGGTGGCTCGGCAAAGCGCCGCAATTGATTTCCGGCTTTCTGCCGAAAGCCGTCACGTTCAAATTGTTTTGTTTCTTCATCCAAAATTCTTCATTCTTCATCCTCTATGTATTCGCCGACGCCTGATGAATTTTTGAAGCTGGCCGCGCAGGGCAACGTGATTCCCGTCACGCGCCGCCTGCTCGCTGACATTGAAACGCCGCTCTCGGCTTATCGCAAAATCCGCGGCGCGGGCGAATCATTTTTGTTCGAGTCGGTCGAGGGCGGCGAACATCTGGGCCGTTACTCGTTCGTCGGCTGCAACCCGCGCGCGGTCATCCGGCAGACGGAAAATCGCGTCGAAGTTTTGGAAAATGGAAAAGTCACCGAGAGTTTTTTGATTGGTAGCACAGGCGTCCCGCCTGTCGTTTCGGGCGTCGCGCCCGAAACCGTTTTGACGGCCACGCCAACCCTTGCAGCGAATGCCAATCCGCAAAGTTCATCTTCAAACGAAATTCGGCGGGACGCCGAATTTGAGCAGGCGAGACGCCTGCGCTCCCCGGAAATTGTTCGCGACGGCCTCGTCGTCGTCGAGCGCGTGATGAAAAAATATCGCGCGGTGTCGCTGC
>CAXUBD010000167.1:0-1509 GCA_964249225.1 uncultured Verrucomicrobiota bacterium
CCGCCATTTCCAAAGCCGAACCGTTCCTCGATAAAATTGACTTGCTCTTGGTAATGACCGTTAATCCCGGTTTCGGCGGACAGGAGTTCATCCACGAATGCCTGCCGAAAATCCAGCAGGCCGAGGCCTGGCGGCGCGAGAAAAAATTATCCTATCGCATCAGCGTGGACGGCGGCATCAACCACCAGACCGCCGCCGAATGCGCCCGCGCCGGCGCGGACACGTTTGTCGCCGGAACCAGTTTGTTCGCCGCGCGCAGCCTGAAATCCGCCATCAAAAAAATGCGCAAAATCGTCAACGAGGCCGACCCGGCGCTCGCCGATTTGAAAGTGTGAGCGAACCGCAGCGGCAAATTGATATGGAACGCGAAAAATTCCACGAACGGCGTCATCCTTTCGACGAACGGGCCTATCCGGTTTCACGGGCACCCTCAGCGAATTAACGGACGGACGGGTCAAAACGACGAACAGCGTCCGTAAATCAACGAACCGAGCCTCCAAAACGACGAACGGCGAGGTCAAATTCACGGGCAAAACCATCAAAATCACCAGCAAAACGCCCAATTTCACAAACCAGCCTTCAATTTGACGGACGGCGGGAAGATTTCAACGAACCAACCATTTTCAGCCACAAATTTCCCGAAAAACAGGCTTGCCAACAATTTACGAAAGTCGTTTTATTTTCCGCATCACTCGTAGGCAGCCGGGTGGCTGCCTTGGCTTTGAGGGATTTTGTTAAACCACCAAATCAGAAATAAGTTATGGCAGACAAAACACCTGCTCCGACTCCGTCCGTTCCGCATCCGCATTCACTGTTCAACCAGGCGCAACTTGCCGCGTTGAACGAGGCGGATAAAATCTGCACCGCCGCGCAAAAACCCGCGTATGCCCCGCCGCTCGCCGTGCGCGAAGTCACTGCCGCCTACGTCACGCAATTGGCGGCGGACATCCTCGCGTGCCGCCAGACCGGCGCGACCGCCGTGCAAAGCACCACCGGCAAAACCGCCGCCACCGACGCCCTGCACATCGCCGAAACCGACCTGATGACCGCTCTCCACGAAGTGCAGGCCGCCGCGCGCCAGAAATACGCCCGCACCAATCCCGTGATGTTGCATGACTATCTCGTCGGCCATCGCCTCAATCCCAACCAGGCCACGTTTAAGGAATCCGTGCAGGCCATCATCACTAAGCTCGGCACCGACACGTTGCCCGGCATCACGCCCGCCAAGGTTGCGAACCTGCCGGTCTTGCTCACCGCCTACACGACGGCGGCGGCGAATCCCGTCAGCAGGCAATCCGACGCCACCACGCAGCGCAAGCAGCGCGACACGCAGGTGTCATCCATCACCGACCGGCGCATCACCATCCAGTTCGCCGCCGATGCCGAATGGCCGTTCAGCGTGGATGCCAACGCCGGCATCCGTGTCGAGTTCTTCCTGCCTGCAAGCCAGCCGTTTCATGGGTGAGGAAATAAAATGACGCGAGCGGCCTTCGGAAACGGGGGCCGCTT
>CAXUBD010000167.1:1519-5875 GCA_964249225.1 uncultured Verrucomicrobiota bacterium
GCGCAAATCCGACGAAATAAAAAAAGCCGGAACAATTTCTTGCTCCGGCTGTATGACATTTTCCATCTTAATTTATTGCACCTGTTTCCTCCAGTTACAAATGAGATTAGTTTTGCCGCCGATTGAAAGTTGAATCCACAAATCATAAGAGTTGGGGTTGTTCGTTCCTGGGCAGACATAAAGCCACGGATTGACGTTTGGTTCGTTGAGCGGCTGATAGTTTTGATCTGGCCCGCCAACCGAGCCGAGTAGTAAAGCCACACCCGCAGTCGGGGCGGCGGAGTTTGTAATGTTAAATCCAATCTGGTTTGGCTTCAAATCGGGCAGAAAATCTTTGGCGGCGGCCGCATCTTCGCCGGAACCCATTTTGCTGCAATTGAAAAAACCGCTTACACCCAACGGACTGGTTGGCGTAAGAGCGCTTGCGGCGATTGAAGCGCTGCTGTCGAGCGTTTGATAAGTGCCATTGTTATTGGTCGTGCCAAGCAATTCAAAATAGAGCGGACTGAACATGGGATTGTTTGGATTGCTTGGCGGATAAAAACCGTATGCGGCCTTATAACGTTCAATGGCTGTTTCCAATAACGCCATTTCTGCTTGCGTCCTGCTGATGTATTCCCGTCTCTTTACACCGCTCAACACTGGCACAGTGAAGGCGGCCAGAACTGCTATGATGGAGATGACGACGAGCAGTTCGATGAGCGTGAAACCATCCGCTTGAGGACGGCTTGATGTTTTTTTTATTTTTTTCATTGTGACGGCAAATTGATGGGCGCAAATGTAGCGTCTTCCAAAATTCCGGGTCCTGCTGGAATTTTCCTTACTTTAAATACAGAATTTACCGAATCCCAAGCAATGATAAAAAGATCTGCCGGAGGACCAAAGCCTTCTGGGTCGCTGTGAGTGGCGGTCTGTGTAATCAATAGATCATCAGTGTATTTCCCGAATGCCGCGCCAGAGATTTTCAAAACTTCATTTTGCCCTGCATCTACAAAGTAAAGGTCTTCATTTGTGCGAATCAAAGCAAAAGCTTCGATGGCAATCCCGCCTGATACCATAGTGCTGGTATCGTAAGTTGTTAGGATGCCGTTGGTGTCAATTGCGTAAAGAAAAAGTCCGTCTGAATCCCCAGTGATAATCTTGCCTGCCCAAGGACCCCATTTTGAAACATCATTTGTCAATGTGATGACACCAGATAATTGCGTGGTTGGAGTGTTTGTCAACAACGTCGGATGTGCATTTCCATTTGTGTCGCTCTGAATTAGCCACACGCCACCTTGACCTGTTACCGCGATTAAACCGCCTCCGAAAGTGCCGCTATCATCCGAATAAATGCCGTTTATTCCGCTCGTATCTGTCTCCGTTGCGTTTGTCAACGAACACCATCCCATGTTCCATTGAGACCCATCCGGTGACAGTTTGTCAATCACCGCTCCATCTCCGAAGTACGTTTCACCTAGGATAAAACCATTGGTAGTTTTTTTCACTGTCGCAATTTCCACTTCGTTTGGCGCACCAGCCACGTCTGACCAATTTGTCATTGTCAAAGCACCAGAACCGTTCGTGCCGATCAAAACAAAATTGTTTGGCTCTCCACTTAAATTGTTCACAGATACAATCAGCGCGTTTTGAACCGGCTGATAAGCAATTCCGGCGGCGTATGCAGATTCCAGGTTGGTAACGACTGTAAAATTTATCGGAGGGTCAGTAATAAGTGCTGACACCGACACATCATCTAACTCAAGAAGGTATCCTAGACCTGATGCTGGCGGGAGGCTCAATGTTAGCGTCGCCGAAACATCGAAACCGTTAGTGCTATAAAAAGGCTGAATGACAAGCGGTGGTGCAAAATATGATCCAGCAGGAATCGTCGTTGTTCCCGTCAAATTGCTATAATCAATTCCATTAACCGCCGAGCCAGAAATTTGATAATTCACAACCAAACCAGGCGACGGTGCTGTAGAACTGGTATAAATCCCGATACTGAATGTTACATTCGTGCCTGAACCATTTGTTGATGCAGGACGAATAGCAGTAGTCCCTCCAGTGCTTGTAATGCGAACTTGAGCCACCCCTGCCAAAGCGCGAAAAAACATCTGTTGATTACCTGTTATCGGCAGTGGATTTAAAACTATATTTGACGAAGCACCAAAAAGTGTGCCCCACCCGCCTTCTTCGTTAAAAGTCCAAGGAGTCAATAAATTAGTGCTGAAGAGCATTTCATGATATGGCTTTTGGTTTGCATTATGAATGGTTAAATAAGCTTGATTGTTAGACACCGTAGTAATCTCAACCCACAGATTCGTTTGCGTCTGCCCGAAAATGTCGAAGGAGAAAAGTAAAACGATCAGTCCGTACCCAATCCTCTTCCAGTTTTTCATTTAGTTCCTTTCCTGCGAACCTTCGCTCGGAACTAAAAGGGCGCGGACTCAACGCGCCCTGACTCGAGGCACCACGAAGCGCCTTTCAACACGACGCGCCAAGCCGCGCCGATTGGGCGCGTGCTTGGTGGTGTGTTGAAGGCTTGGAAAATTCGTGGTTTTCGAGTCAGCCCCGTAGCCAAAGCTACGCAAAGTTGTTTTTTTGTTTAGATGATTACATTTGTTTTTACCGGCATTTTGTATTTACGTCTTTCATCCGAGATTGCCAAGTCAATTTTGCAAATAAAAAAGCTGAAACTTGAGCCTCGGTTTTCATAATTATTTCAGCGCTCGTTTTAATTTTTTTGTGCCTCATCCCTGCGCCTGGCACGAAGAAGTTCTTTTGCCAAACTCTGCGCATGACACAAATCAATTCCTGCACGCTCTCGCCTTGACAGAATTCATCAATCGGCACAATTTTACGCCATGAAAGAAACGGAATCCCAGTTGCGCCTGCTGATCCGCGAATCCAATCTTCAACCGGTTCGCATCCATCTTGACGATGGCAAGGCTTACACGATTTCGCATCCGGATTTTGCCATGGTGGCCGAGGGCACGTTGATTTTGGCGCGCGGTCCGGGAATTGATTTGGGCGATGCCAGTTTCACGATTTGTCATTTTAATCACATCGTGCGCATCGAATTTCTCAAGAAAAAATCGAAAGCCGCCGCGTGAGTGCGATCAAATTCGGCACCGACGGCTGGCGCGCGGTCATCGCGGAGGATTTCACGTTTGCCAACGTCGCGCGCGTCGCGCAAGCGACGGCGGATTTTTGGAAATCTGAAGTAAGGAGCAAGGAGTCAGGAGTATTCGGGCGGGAATTAAAAGTCATCATCGGCTACGACCGCCGTTTTTTGTCCGACCGTTTCGCGCAGATCACCGCCGAGGTTTTTGCCGCAAATGATTTTCAAGTCGTCCTCACGCCGGAACCGACGCCGACGCCGTGCATCTCCTTCGCCGTGAAAAATCTCCGCGCCGTAGGCGGCGTGATGATCACCGCCAGTCACAATCCGCCGATCTTCAACGGCTTCAAACTCAAGTCGCACTTCGGAGGCAGCAGCGACGAGGCAACGTGTAAAGCCGTGGAAAAACTTCTGGACGCGACCGCACCGAAACAAATCGTAAATCGTAAATCGCAAATCGTAAATTTGGTGGACGTTCGTCCCGCGCATTTTCGCGCCGTCAAAAAGCTCGTGGATTTTAAACTGATCGCGAAATCAAAATTGCGCGTCGCGCACGACGCGTTGTTCGGCGTCGGCGCAGGAGTTTTTGAAACGCTGCTCACCGGGACTTCCTGCCAGGTCACGACGCTCAACGGCGAACACGACGTGATGTTCGGCGGCATCTGTCCGGAGCCGTTGCCAAAAAATTACGCGCTTGGCGGCGCGCAGTTGCGCAAAAATCCGCACGATATATGCCTGGTGACCGACGGCGATTCCGACCGCATCGGCGCGATGGATGGTCGTGGAAATCCGCTGACGAACCAGCAGGTGATCGCGCTGCTGCTGCATCATCTCGTGCGCAATCGCGGCGAGCGCGGCGTGGTGACGAAAACTTTCAACACGACGGCGATGGTGGACAAGATGTGCGCGGCGTGGAATCTGCCGCTGACGGAAGTCGGCATCGGTTTCCGTTTCATCGCGCCGGAATTGATGAAGCCCGGCGCACTGTTCGGCGCGGAAGAAAGCGGCTCGGTCGGTTTCGCCAATCACATTCCCGAACGCGACGGAATCGCCGCCGGATTATTTTTGCTGGAAATGCTGGCGATGGAAAAAATTTACGTCAATAAAATATGGGCGAAGCTGGAAAAAGAATTCGGTCCGCACCGTTACGCAAGATTTGACGCGCATTTTCCGCTGGAAAAGCGCGCGGCGTTGATGGAATTTTTGAAAACGAATCCGCCGAAAAAATTATTGCGCTCGCCGCTGGCAAAAGT
>CAXUBD010000167.1:5885-6388 GCA_964249225.1 uncultured Verrucomicrobiota bacterium
GGATTCACGCGACGGGGTTAAATTCACGGCGGAAGATTCGACGTGGCTGATGCTGCGCGGGTCGGGCACGGAGCCGGTGTTGCGCATTTACGCCGAGGCGAAGTCGGACGCGGACGCGCAAAAATTATTGCAGCTCGGTTCACAACTGATGCGAAAGGCATGAAATGAAAAAAGTTTCCGTCATCATTGAATGGGAAAACGTGTTGCTGGCGGAAATGGACCGGTGCCGCCGGATGCTGAAGGAGCTGCGCCGGCAAATGCTGGAATTGAATTCTCAAATTCCGGTGGCCGTTGAATTTGAAATCGTGGTGGTGTTTAATCAGGAAGTGGTGCAACCGGCGGTGGTCGCCGCGGAATTGGCGCAAATTTTCCAGCGGGATGATCCGCAGATCGAACGGCGGCTGGCCCCGGCCGTGGGTTTGAATTATTATGATTTGAAAAATTTTGGCGCGCGGCAGGCGGGCGGCGACATCATTATATTTTTGGACAGCGATGTCATTCCC
>CAXUBD010000168.1:0-6364 GCA_964249225.1 uncultured Verrucomicrobiota bacterium
GCATTGATTCAGAGGCGTGGAGAATAGCGAAAACGCGAAGAAAACCAAGAAAATTCACGCTAACTAGCGATAGTTTTGTGTAACTTTTCATTTCCCTTGCTGGCATTTTCACTGACAGTTCAGTTAAATGATGAAATATCATCTTGGGGCCATTGCGACGGTCAATTGTTGTCAGTGGCTCTTAATAGTGTTCTTGAGAAAAGCACTTGAAAAGGAAATCAGACAAGGGTCATTTCTTGAAAGTTTTGGAGTGCGGCTCGGTTTGCACCAACATCTATCTGCGTCGCGTTCAAAACTTCGCCCTCGATATGAATTGGCTGCGTGGCCGGTGCTTGCCGAAAAGCGCTGCCAGCCATCAAGTTCAAGCAGAACGGGGCATTACCTTGGTGGAGCATCAGGCTGTGTCGCACGCAAGTTATATTCCGAACGCAAAGGCGTTCTATGAACGCCGTTCTTGATTTAGGCGCGCAAGTTGCAAAAGCCGATGATAGCAGACTTCGTGACAGGATTGTTTTGAAAACTTTACTTGACCGGAAATAACGCAAAAAATGAGCGATTGCGGAAAGCTAAATTTTTATTCAGAATATCTCTCGGGAGCAGGAACTCGAACGCCGTGCCAATCGCTTTTGGGATTATCCTTTTTGCAAGCGGCCTCGCTACGGCATACGCGAACGAACGAATGAATCAGGTTCAAACTGCATTGACCGCGACGACTATTAGCAGTTATTTATCAGTCGAAATGACCGCGCTTCAGCCACAACAAGTTTCTGCACGAAACGACGGCCTATCCTTATCGCCCCTTCCGCCGATGAATCCATTCCGCATTGAAATCACAGCAGCGACGATCACTTCAAAAGAGTCAGTTTTGAACCCTACTTTAATTTGTCATCTATAATGCAGCTTGGACAGGTGAATTACGGCGGAGATTCACCGGGCGTAGAAATGATAGAAGCGTCCCGCACAGAAGGGTTGATTGACATACCCGCGCAGCCGATACTTCCGCCGACGCCGGATTTTCAAGTCAACCAAGCAGGAATACAACTCGCGCCCGAACCTTCGACATTTGCGCTTTTGGGATTTGGAATGGCGGCAATTTTTGTCGGTCGTCGGAAATAATTTATGAACTTCTCTTGCAGACGGCGTTTCATTTGTTGCTTGCTGGTATTTGGTGTTCAGGCGACTGCAACTTTTCAGCCTCACGTTGACCCGACCGCAGAGAAAACGACTGCATGACTAAACATCGCCGTGTCGTAAAATCTGTGCTCCGACCCAAGTGCAAATTACGTCCATAGGCGCGGATTATTAGAGTTTCAAGCTCTGATTCCAAGTTTCAGCGGAATCCTGATTGTTTTGGTAGAAAAACGCCTGGCCAACCTGAATGAAGGGGGATGGCAATCCTTGACCGCTGTCATCCGTGAAAGCATGGCCAACGCCGTCAAAGTTGGCACCCTTGTAAGTAAAGGCGACGTAGCGGTTACCGATCCAGATAAAGACCTTGTCACCCGCCTGAAATGGCAGGGACAGACTGTCCAACGCACCGGAAATCGGAATGGCTGAAACCAGCAAAGTATAGGCGTGGCCTCCGGGAATGACAGTGGAATTGGTGGTAGGAATGCTGCCCACAAACGTATTGGTGACGGCGCTGCCATTATTTTGATAGATAAAGGCCCGTCCGGGATTAATGAGTGGGGAGTTTTGGCCCTTGCCCTGGCTGTCAACCCAAGCGTGACCGTTGCCGTCAAAATTGGAACCGGCATAGGTCAAAACAGTGAAACCGCCACCAGTCCAGAAGGAAATTTTATCGCCTACTTTGATTGTGGGCATGACGGCTTCCACCGTGTTGGTGCCTGTCAGAAAAGGCGCGTTGATTGGGGCATAAGCATTGCCACCCGGCAATGACCGATTGACATACCCGACGATGTTCGCCGAATAGGGCGACTGCGCCAGGGACGAAATGACGCCGGCCACAAGTGCGGTAGCGGCGACGAGCAGTGTTTTTTTCATGGTAATGTTTTGTGGTTTCCCGACCGTGTGCGGCTGCACGATTACAACAAGTTTGCAAGGTGGAGGTCAACTTTTTTCGGGATTATGCCGTTGACAGGTTTAGCGGCAGATTTGACAGATAAAGTGAGTAGATTCAGACGGATGCAATGTGGTCGTAAATCGCAATTAAAACCGGGAATGCCGCCGCCGAAATAATATTACCAATCAATGACGCGAACAGACATTTGATAATTGATGGTGTTGCCAAGTCTGGTTTGGCCGATGGGACAAAACGGCAAATCAGATAATCAGGGTTCCCTCGACCAGCATCACCAATCCTTCACCGATTCCAGCAGCAAAAGCAGGACGCATATTCTGTTCCAGCCAAAGGAATCCAAGAAACGCCGGATAAGTGAACAGATGTATGCCGATGAGCCATAAAATGAAGAAGCGTGGTTTTTGAGAACGCCGGAGAACCAGTAAAATACAAACAACTTCCAAAAATATGGCGAGGCTGATCAGGACAATGATTTCGGGCGTGATAGGTTTTTCAGGCAATTCAATCGGGTCGGCGTTGGCTGAAACAACCGAAAGAAATATCGCTGCGAGAAGCCCCAGACGACGGATGTAGGATTGCGTTTTCATTTTATTCCAGCTTTGGCGGCTGCTGTGGGATCAATTTGCTTGAATTGATTGGTTGCATTCATGCGGACATCATCGTCAGGGTCGTTCAAAAGTTTTATGAAGAGCGGGATTGCCTATTTGCGTTGTTCTGGAAATTTGTCACCGATTCCTTCCGTTAAGGTATTGGCGGCCAAATTGCGCACATTCGCAAATTGGTTTGTAAGCCCTTTGATTAAAAATGGTATCGCGTTTGAACCGTTTCCACAGGTGGCAATCATGGCAGTCAGAGCAATGTCCTTGTTGGTGCTGTCCATGAGCATCCATAACACTGGCAACGCGGGTTTGGCCTGTTCACCCAATGCGATGAATCCACTGGCGGCATTGAGGTTGATTTGGAATGGACTGAAGCAATACGGTGGCCGTTCATAAGTCAGCCGTTTCAACAAGGCAGGAATTGCGTTGGTTCCCATTTGATGAATTGCGTCTTTCGCCGATGGTGTAAAATCGCCTCCGCCTTCAATGCGCGTTTCCAACCATTGGCCCAATCGCTTGCCGTTGCAACTCGGTTCGTCGGGAAATAGCAATGCGTCCGGGTGGTTTGTCTCATATTGCTCGGTCAGGAATCCTTTTGCGGCCAAGGCAAGGTCGGGATCGGAATCAACGGCGACGGCTTGCATCGCTGAATCAATTTGTGAAGTCATCGGATAATGGCGTAACAGCCCGAACGCCACGCGCCGCGTGGTGATGTTGGGCGATTGCAGGCGAGCCAGAACAATCGGCAGTGCTTGGTCTGGCATGGCATCGGTCAATGCTTTCAATGCGGCATTGATTCCCGGTTTTTCCTGCGCAAGATAATTTGTAAAAATAGGCAATGCTTTGTCCGGCGCGATGATTGTTAGAGTTCTCAATGCCGCGCCCGCTACGTTTCCAACTTCGCTCACGAGATTGGTCAATATTGGAAAAGCAACCAGCGCATTGGTGCCGAAGTTGGCGAGCGAATTGATCGCGTGCAAGCGGGTTTCCTCGGAAGAATTTTTCAAAGCGGCGACTAGAATTGGAACGGCCAGTTTCGGTGCCGATGTTTGAATGCCGATAGCATCCACAGTTGTTACCCGCACCGCTTCCGAAGAATCTTCGAGCCGAGGTTTTATGCGGGCGATATAAACTGCAACGTCATCCGTCACCGCTGCCAAATTATCCACGCTCCATTGCCGGATGCTCGAATCCTGATTGGTGAGCGCCCGGCAAAAAACCGGTTCGGCGGGCTTGCCAACAAAGACCAAACATCGCTCGGCGGTGAAAGCGTGATCTTTTTCGTCAAGCAGTTTTGCCAGTTCTTCAATTACGGGGGCAGCATTCGTTCCCAACACTTCAAACCCGGCGATGCCAAGTTGTTGAAAATCTTCCGCCGAATGCCACTTCAAAAATTCGATTCTGAATTTGTCGCTCCGATCAATCATCCATAAACTGACCGGGTCATCCTTGGCTTTCACTAATTTGAGCAATTCCGGCAGGACTTGTTTGACGGGCATGGTGCGAACGGCGGTTTGCGCTTCTGACAGGCGTTGGGTTTCGTCCAACGGCGTGTCGTTGCATTGTTGCAACCAACTGGTCAGTGAACGTCCATGATAATGCGGTTCGCGTGGAAACGACAACAGGATAACACCGCCCAATGTCAGAGCCAGAGCGATAAAGATAAATATGCTCCGAGTTTTCATCTGGGTTTTATTTCACGAACGGTTGTGACGATTCCGCATCCTGTTTGCAAGTGATATTTGATTCTGTTAAACCTGAATTGCTTCCCTTGCTTTTAACCATTCGCTTGGGATGTTGTCCCGTCCCGCACTCAATGCGACAATCCCACCGACGATGGCCGCATTTGTGTCGCAGTCGCCGCCCGCGCTAATGGTTTTACCAACAGCCTCGACGAAATGGCGTTGATGATGCGCCGCCATCCAGATGCAGAATGGAACCGTATCAGGGGCAGTCACCAGTGAACCATTGCCTAGCGACTTGGCAATATCTTGAAGTGGAATTTCGGCAGGTGTCTGGCTGGCCAACAAAATTCCACGGCGCACTTTGCTTTCGGGCGTGAACCGGAGTCGCCGCGACTGCGGCAATCGTGAGGCGGGCCGCTCGCTTGCGCGCCGCGCCCATTGCGCCGTCCAGCCGCAGTCGTCGCAAGTTCGCGTGCCGTTGCATCCGCGAAAAAGATTGTTGCTCTAAATTGAAAACCGAAGCCGCATAAAATATGAAAAAGAAAGTTTTATTCGTTTGTATTCACAACAGCGCGCGCAGCCAGATGGCCGAAGCGTTTCTGAATCAAATCTGTGGCGAATTTTTTGAAGCGCACAGCGCGGGAATTGAACCGGGGAAATTAAATCCAATCGTCGTCGAAGCGATGCAGGAAATCGAGATTGATATTTCCGGCAACAAAACAAAATCGGTTTCTGAATTTTTGAAGTCGAACAAATTATTTTCCTACGTTATCACGGTTTGCGACGAGACGAGCGCTGAGCGTTGCCCGATTTTTCCCGGAGTTACAACGCGATTGCATTGGGGTTTTCCCGACCCGTCGGCGTTTCAAGGTTCGCACGCAGAAAAATTGGAAAAAGTTTGCGAGGTTCGCGACGCGATCAAACAGCAAATTGAAAATTGGTGCGCGGAAGTCTGCGGCTTGTAAACTGCTTAAAATAATTTCGCCATGCACGTCACCGACATTTCAACTTGGAAGCACGAACATAATTTTCCCGGCGACACTTCGTCCGCCGAAAAACGCACGCGCATTGTCGTTGCATTGACGGCCACGATGATGATTGTCGAAATCATCGCCGGTTATTTTTTCAATTCAATGGCGTTGACTTCGGACGGCTGGCAAATGGGAATCCAAATGCGCGTGAAAATTTGAGCATTATGGACAGCCTGAAATTTTCTCGGCTTGTTCGCGGTGACCGATGGTGATTTGTTATGCGCTGGAAAATCGCAGTGATTGGTTCGTTCTGGCGTTTGCCGGTTCCTGCGTTTTGGGTTCGGTTTATGGATTTTTGCAAGGCGCTTGGCCGTTTGGATTAGTGGAATCAATTTGGTCTGTCGTGGCAGCAAGAGGCTGGTATTTCGTTCAAAGAAGCAAAGCTAAATTATGAATTGGCTCTGGCATAGGTTATATGCGGCGGCGGTGATGCAATTGGCGGAATCGCCGAATGTAGGAAAGAATTTTACGGGTTTGCGAAACAGGCAATCCCATTATTTCCACCTTCTGGAACCGGAAAGAAATGCCCAATCTCAACCGACGTTTGCGGACTCCCTTAACACTGCGCTTGAGATGTTTGGCAACTTCGGCATCAGACATCGTTCCCAGCAGACGATCCTCTTTCGGGGTCCAACCACGCCGAGGTTTGTTGAAGGCAGGGATTCCTAAAGTAGAACGTTTGGACGTTACGGTATCGAAATTTATGCCCAGCCGGCGCGCCACTTCCTTATCCGACATGGTTCCCAACAATTGCAACTCTTCAGATGTCCAGCGGCGGATGGGTCTGGTGGGCGAAGGAATTTTTAATAAACAACGTCTGACCACCACACCGCCGACAGGCCTTCCAATACGCCGCGCGACTTCCTTGTCCGAATATTGTCCGAGCAGTTTTTCTTCAGCGGGAGTCCATTTGGGATTTTTGAACAAAATACCCAATTTCAACCGTCGCGTTTGCAAACTCTTGATCTGTCGCTTCAAAACATGGGCCAATTGTGGTTCCGGCAGCGT
>CAXUBD010000169.1:0-740 GCA_964249225.1 uncultured Verrucomicrobiota bacterium
CGGGACGGCCACACGTTTTCATCGGCCCGGCGGGTTCCGGCAAAACGACCGCGCTGTGCAAATGGATGACGGCGGCGGTCTTGATGGAAGAACGGCGCGTCCACGTCTGGCGGCTCGACGGCGAAAGCGCGAACGCGGCGGAATTTTTGACGTTGCACTGCGAATTGATGGGCGTTCCGGTGAACCGTTTTTGGAACGAGCCGGCGGAACTGGCGGATTTGCGTTTCGTGGATTTGCCCGGCGTGGAAATCCAAAATGCGAGCGCGCTGTCGGCGTTGCGCGCGCAATTGTCGGCGTTGCCGCAGCCGCACGTTCATCTGGTGCTGAACGCCGCGTATGAGAATTCGATTTTGTTCGATCAATTCGCGGCGTTTGAAGCGTTCGCGCCGGAAGACGTGATTTTCACGCACCTCGACGAGGAACGGCGGCGCGTGAAATTGTGGAATTTTGTGCTGGGCACGAAATGTCCGATGAGTTTTTTGAGCGCTGGGCAAAAAATTCCCGGTGAATTCCGGCGCGCGGACCCTGCCCTGCTGTTCCCGCAAAAAAAATCACCGGTGAACACTGGAGCTTTAAGATGAAACACGCGGTTAAACAATTGCTGGCAGCTATTTTGCTGAACACCGGTTGAACAGAATGAAGTCGTTTATTATTTTCGGGGCCATCGTGGGATTTTTCATCGGCGCCGGATTCAGTCTGGCCGGTGATTGTCCCTGGGCCACGGTCTGGTGGCGGGCTGG
>CAXUBD010000169.1:774-5269 GCA_964249225.1 uncultured Verrucomicrobiota bacterium
CCCATCCGCCCGCGAAAACCACGCCGGGTGGGATATCATGAGCCGCACCTTGAGTGAACCAACCGAACCGGGCGTCGTCGCGACGACGCCCAGCCCGAACGCGCAGGAGCTTTGGCAGCGCTACAACCAGCGGGTGGACACGGATGCGGAAAATGCGCTGGTGGAAAAATATCTGCCGCTCGTTTCCTCGGCGGTGGCGCGGCTGGCGATGACGTTGCCGGATCATGTGGATCAGGATGACCTTTACAGCGCCGGGCTGCTGGGTTTGCTTCAAGCGCTGCGAAATTTTGATCCGATCTGCGGCACTTCATTTGAAACCTACGCGCGGATGCGCGTGCGCGGCTCGATGCTGGATGAACTGCGCCGGATGGATTGGATTCCGCGCAGCGTTCATGAGAAGGCGCGCAAAATCCAGAGCGCGATGGCGCAGCTCGAACAAAAACTGGGATGCGCGCCCACGGAAACGCAGATGGCCAGGGCGCTCAATTTATCCGTAGCGGAATATGCCCAGTTGCTCAACGAAGTGCGGCCGGCGGCGTTCGTCTGCCTGGATGCGGTGCATTCTTCGGAAGACGGCGACGGCGGAAGTTTGTATGAAGTGATCGCCAGCACCGTGGAAGAAAGCCCGATGGAACAAGCGTCGCAACATGAATTGAAACGTGTGATTTTCGACCGGCTCAAAGAACTGCCCGAAATCCAGCGCCAGGTGCTGGCGCTTTATTACGCGGAAGATTTGCACCTGCGCGAGATCGCGGAAGTTTTTGGACTGACAGAATCGCGCATCTGCCAGATCCATTCGCAGGCGATTTTGGGCATTCGCGCCTACGTGCAACGTTTTGAAACCGGATTGATTCAACGACCCGCAACGGTGAACAGCGCATGATCATTCTCGTCGGCACCATCGTGGTTGTCCTTTGCGTCTTCGGCGGATTTGTGATCGGCGGCGGTCATCTGCTGGTGCTGGTGCATCCGAACGAGCTGCTCATCATCGGCGGCGGCGCGCTGGGCGCGTTGCTCATCATGTCGCCGCGCAAGGTGCTCATGGACATCATCAAGGGGTTGATGATCTGCCTGAAAGGCACCCCGCATAGTCGCGCGGCCTACGAAGATTTGCTGAAGGTGCTTTACGAATTATTTTTACTGGGCCGGCGCAGCGGCATGATCGCGCTGGAAGAACACGTTTTGGAACCGCAGAACAGTTCCATCTTCAAAAAGTATCCGAACTTTCTGAAGAACCGGCACGCGGTGGAATTTCTCTGCGGCAGTTTGCGTCCGATCATTGACGGCAAAATCAAGCCCGATCAGTTGCGCCTGCTGCTCGACGCGGAACTGGACCAGATGGAAACCGAACATCACGCGCCGGTGAATGTCCTGACCAAGACCGCCGACGCGATGCCGGGGTTCGGCATCGTCGCCGCCGTGCTGGGCATCATCATCACGATGGCTTCGATCTCCGGCCCGGTGGAACAGATCGGCGTGGAAGTGGCCGCCGCGCTGGTCGGCACGTTTCTCGGCATTTTGCTGGCGTATGGATTTTTAAGCCCGCTGGCGGTGAACCTGGAATTCAACAGCACGGCGGAAATGGATTATACGCGCTGCATCGCGGCGTGCGTGACGGGTTTTGCCAGCGGCATGGCGCCGGTCACGGCGGTCGAACTGGGCCGGCGCGGCTTGAGCAGCGAATTGCGCCCGAGCGCGGAGGAAATGGAAACAATGTTCAAATCGCTCAAGAGCTGAAAAATAATTTCGCGCATGAAAGGCAAAAAAGATCACGGCCACGGCGGTTCGTGGAAAGTCGCCTACGCCGACTTTGTCACGGCGATGATGGCGCTGTTCCTCTGCCTCTGGCTCACGTCGCAGGATCAGAAAATCAAGGAGGCGGTTGAACGCGCTTTTCGCAATCCGTTTTCCTCCGTCACGAAGGAATCCGTCGGCATCATTCCCAACAAGGACGTCACCTCCACGTTCAAGCAACAGGGCCATAATCAATCCGTCGCCGCCGTCGAGATGAAACCATGCGCCATTTGAGCGACGACTTGAGCAAGCTGCTCAAGCAAAACGAAGATGTGACCAGCGTTAAAATTGACCTGACGCCCGAAGGCGTGAACATCAATATTTTTGACCGCGCGCACAAACCGATTTTCAATCCGAACACCGCGGTGTTCACCGATTACGGCGCATGGGTTTTCAGCACGCTCGCCTGGGAAATTTCGCGCTACACCACATTTCACATCGAACTCGAAGGCCACACCGAGGCAAAATCGGAAACCGGCGGCGAAGACCATGGCAAATGGGATTTGTCCACCGAACGCGCCAACGCCGCGCGTCGCAAGCTCGTGGACAATGGTGTGGGCGACCGCCAAATCTTCAAAGTCTCCGGCTTCGCCGACACCGCGCCCATGCCCGATTACGCGCTGACGAATGAAATCAACCGGCGCGTGACCGTGCTGCTGAAATTACACGAATCCGTCGAGGCACTTGCAAATCCCCCGCCCGCCGACGCAACGACCGACCATTCCAATGACCCTCCCGCGAACTGAACCTTTTGTGCCGCTGACCTCGGCGACGCCGTCCCGCGAAAACCGGGAATTTCGCGTCACGGTCATTCCGCAAAACGGACCGCCACAGCCGTTCCAAACACTGGAACAAATCGCGTCCGGCGCGGCGGAAGGCTCGTCGCCGATTGGCAAAAAAAATTGCGAACCGCGACTTTCCCTCCAGCGCGACGGCGAGCGCGTGACGAACATCCGCATCCAATGCACCTGCGGCCAAACGCTGGACCTGGCGTGCGTTTATGATGAATCGCCAAAAACATAAAAAATCGTCACCCGGCAATTTCTGCTCGCGCACCCGGAATCTTTTGCCAGCGCGATTTGAAAATTTATTGAAAAGCCTTAAAAACCGTCATGGCACAGCCGTTGCTTGGCGAGTCAGGTTATGGACGTCAGTCTTTATCAAGCCGCCGCCGCGATGAACGCCACGGCGCAGTGGCAGGACTTGATCACGGAAAACCTCGCGAACTCCGCCGTGCCCGGTTCGCGCAAGCAGGAAATCTCTTTTTCCGACGTGCAGGACGGGCTGGGTTCGGGCATTCCCTCGGCGAACACGGTCACGAATTTCAAGACGGGCGAATTGTGCTCGACGGGCAACGCCATGGATTTCGCGCTCGAGGGCAAGGGGTTTTTCACGGTGCAATTGCCCGACGGCGAAAGCGCCTACACGCGCAACGGCGAATTCAAGCTCAACGCGAAGGGGATGCTCGTCAACAACGAGGGCTTTGCCGTGCTGGGCAGCAACGGGCCGTTGCAGTTCAACCCGAACAGTTCCGATGCCATCACCGTTTCCGCCACGGGCGATGTGAGTCAAGGCAGCCAGGCCAAAGGGAAACTGCAGATCACGGAATTTCAACATCCCGAAAGACTCACGCCCATCGGCACGACCGATTTTCAGTCGGAGGCGCAGGACGCGCAGCCGTTCGCGGCCGTTTCGACCAAAGTGCGGCAGGGATTCATTGAAGCGGCCAACACATCGCCAACCACGGAAATGGCCAGTCTCATCACCGCCATGCGGATGTTTGAGTCGAACCAAAAAGTGCTGCAGATGCAAAGCGACCGCATGAGCAAAGTCATCTCCGAGTTGAGCGGAACCAGCAGCTAAAAATATGTTACGCGCACTTTACTCCGCCGCCGCCGGGATGGAATCCCAGCAGATGAACCTCGACGTCATCTCCAACAATCTGGCGAACGTCAACACGACCGGCTACAAGGAAAGCAAACTGGAATTTCAGGATCTGCTTTATCAGACGACGCGCGCCGCCGGTTCGGAACAAGGCGGCGGCAATCAATTGCCCGGCAGTCTGCAGATCGGCCAGGGCGCGATTCCCATCGCCACCGAACGCGTGTTCACGAACGGCGAACTATCGCAGACCGGCGGCAGCCTGGATGTGGCGATCCAAGGCGCGGGATTTTTTCAAGTGCAAATGCCCGACGGCACCCTGGCCTACACGCGTGACGGCGGATTCAAAACCGATTCCGAAGGCCGCATCGTCACGAGCGACGGTTATCCGGTGCAAGGCGGATTTCAACCCGTGCCGAGCGGCACGACCAACATCACCATTTCCGCGAGCGGCGCGGTCACTTATACGACTGCAAGCGGCACGACCAGTTCGCAGATTCAACTCGCCAATTTTAACAATCCCGGCGGATTGGACGCGATCGGCCACAACCTTTACAAGGAAACTCCGGCTTCCGGCACCGCGCAACTCGGCGATCCAACCCAAAGCGGTCTGGGTGAATTGCAACAAGGTTACCTCGAACTTTCCAACGTGAGCGTCGTGCAGGAAATGGTGAACCTCATCCTCGCCCAGCGCGCTTACGAAGTGAACTCGAAAGCGGTGCAAGCCGCCGATCAAATGATGCAGGACAGCAACAATCTCCAACGCTGATGATTTTCAGCCGCCAATTTAATTTTCGCGACCGGAACAAAATGGTTGCAA
>CAXUBD010000169.1:5279-6361 GCA_964249225.1 uncultured Verrucomicrobiota bacterium
TTATTTTTTTGGGCGCGAGCATTTTCAATTATCTGCGCGCCGAAGAAATTTCAATTTCCCAAACCAACGCGCCGCAGCGCACCTTGACGGAAATGGACGCACTCACGCTGCTCACGGCGACGCTGCAAAAAAATTATGTGAAGGACAAAGGCGAACTGGAGTTGAATTTCAAACAGCCCTGGGTCGCGCCGATCCTGCCGGACGAACCGTTGACGGTTAAAATTCTGGAATTGCCCGCCGGCGGAGTCACGCCATCGTTCATCATCCGCTTTCAACTTTGCACCGTGACGCAAACCGTCGGCACCTGGCAAGCAACGCTCCAGGCCCATGTCTGGCGTGAGGTTTGGGTGGCGCATTCCGACCTTCAACGCGGCGAATCGCTCGGCGAGGCCGATGTCGCGCGGGAACGTCGCGACGTGTTGACCGTTTGCGAATCGCTGGCGGAATTTTCCCCCGCCGATCCGTCGCTCCAACTCGCTAGTCAAATCCAGGCCGGCAACCTGCTCCTCGCGCGCAACCTCAAACCGCGCGCGGTGGTCCATCGCGGCCAGATCGCCGACGCGTTTCTGGAAGACGGCACGTTGAGCATCATGATGAAAGTCGAAGTCCTCGAGGACGGCGCGCCCGGCCAAATTGTGCGCGCGCGCAATCCGGTTTCACTCCGTAATTTGAGCGGTAAAGTCATCAACGAAAAAACCATTTTGATCTCCTTATGAAAATAAAAATGCTCATTCCCAAAATAATCGTCACGGCGGTTTTCCTCGCGCTCGCCCCAAATCTTCCCGCGCAATCGCTCTGGCGCGACGACATTTCCCGCCCGATGTTCGCCGACAAGCGCGGCAGCGGCGTCGGCGACATCCTGACCATCGTCGTCCAGGAAAACACCACGGCCAACAAAAGCAACGAGACCAAAACCGAGCGGCAATCCAGTTTAAGCGCGGCCATCACTTCATTCCTGTTCAGCCCCGGCGCGAGCAAATTGGCGACGCAAGGCGGCCAGTTGCCGGCGCTGGCTTACAATTCAGACGACAAGCACGACGGCAGCGGCGCGATCAACAACACCGAATCCATCGTCGCGCACG
>CAXUBD010000170.1:0-6303 GCA_964249225.1 uncultured Verrucomicrobiota bacterium
GGCTTGCCGTTGACTTCGACTTCAATCGCGGCGTCGCCGTTCGCGCCTTTGACCCCCTTGTAAGGCACGCGCTTTATTTCTTCGCCGACTTCGTCAAACTTGCTGCCCATGAAACGCTTCACGGAATAAACCGTGTTGCGCGAGTTCGTGACGGCCTGGCGCTTCGCCGCATCGCCGACCACGCGCTCGCCGGATTTCGTGAACGCCACGACCGACGGCGTCGTGCGCTTGCCCTCGGAGTTTTCCAGCACCAACGGTTCGCCGCTGTCCATGACGGCCATGCAGGAATTCGTCGTGCCTAAATCAATGCCTAATACTTTTGCCATAAAATTGTGTGTGTAAAATTGTTTTGGATTAAACTGCTTGTGATTCTCATGCAAGTTCAGTGCCGCCGGACAAAAATGTTGAATAACCTTGAAAACAAAGGAGAATCCGGCGATTTAAGTAAAATCACGCGAATGAAAAACTGTGCCACACGCGACGCAGTGGCACAGTTGGAAATGAAATGGCGCAATTTTTATGACGCAGTTGCAATCTGAATTTTTCTCGACTTAAGATTTTTGCGGGCTCAAATTTTTAATTATTGAACTGCAAAATAGTCAGTCAAGATTTTGAGCCCGATGTAGCGTTGCGGGATATTTATATTTCTCCAGCTTCGCTCGACGATTGGCGTGCGATTTATCCGCTTCTGCGTGATTATCCGGGCGTTGAGTTTTTTGTTGATGGAGAATCCCAAAGTCCGCCGCTCCAAATAGATAATTTTTTCACAGCCGTTTATCGTCCGATGTTGCGCTTTCGAGTTGGGCGAGCCTTAGTTGTATTTCATTTTTTCATCACAGATGAAATTGAATGCGACTTTGATCCGCGCGAAGTTTCATCACAAGCCGATTTAGATGCTTTGTTATTTTTTATTCGTGAGCTTGGCGATAGAACTGGCAAGCAAGTAATTGTTACTCCCGAAAATTTGAGCGATTCGCCAATTATTAGTTACGAGCCGAAGCGCAAAGAATTTCAGCATCATGCGCTAACAAATTAGCGCACAGCCGAAAATTTATTTACTCCCCGGCTTGACCGCCGGAATTGCCGCCAAGTCGGGCGGCAATTTGTCCGCCTCAAAAGTTTCCACCTGCAACGAAATCAAACTCTCAAACGGCACGCCAAAATTCACCGCCCCATTGGAACGATCCACCACCATCGCCACGCCAACGACATTGCCGCCGTGCGCGCGGACGATGTCCAAAGTTTCCTGCACGCGCCCGCCTTTGGTCACGACGTCCTCGACGACAAGAATTTTTTCGCCCGCCGCAATCTTGAAACCACGCCGCAGAACGAGCTTGCCGTCCTCCTTTTCTACAAAGATAAATCGCAAGCCAAGCTGCCGCGCAACTTCCTGACCAATCACAAGTCCACCCATCGCCGGCGAAACCACTGTGACCGCGCCGAGCGGTTTCAGTTTCGCCGCCAGCGCCGCGCCGAGTTTTTCCACGACGGGCATTTGCTGCAGCGCGAGCGCGCATTGAAAAAATTGCCGGCTGTGCAAGCCGCTGCGGAGAATAAAATGTCCTTCGAGCAGCGCGCCCGAATCGCGGAAAATCTGCAACGCTTCATCTTTTGTCATGGCGCGGATTTTAAGTCCAAAGCCCAAAGTTCAAAGCCCAAAGTTTTTTGCCCCAGAGGCACAGAGACGTAGAATTGAAATATTTTTCTCTGTGCCTCTGCGCCTCTGTGGCTAATCTTTCGCGCGTGCCGAAGTGGATCAAGTTCATCATCGCCATTTTGCTGCTGCCGATTTGTGTTGGCGCGGCGATGGCTTTGTTAAAAGTTTTGCGCGCCAGCGGCAGCGCGGACACGACATGGATTCCGTTTCTGGCGGGCGCGGCGTGCTGGATAATTATTTTTTCCCTGCTGCCGAAGCCGATGTGGATTTACGTTTTCGGCCACGAACTGACGCACGCGTTGTGGACGTGGCTGTTCGGCGGCCGGGTGAAAAAATTAAAAGTTTCTTCGGGTGGCGGTCACGTCGTCATCTCGAAGACAAATTTCGTCATCGCGCTCGCGCCGTATTTTTTTCCGCTTTACGCGGTCATCGTCATTCTGATCTTTGCGCTCGGCCATTGGATTTGGGACTGGCACAGCTACCTTGTATATTTTCACCTGCTCATTGGCGCGGCGTATGCGTTTCATGTGACGCTGACGTGGCACGTTTTGCAGACGCGGCAAACGGATATTACGTCGCAGGGCTATTTATTTTCCGCCGTGATCATTTTTCTCGGCAACGTCTGCGTTTTGCTTTTTGGGATTCCGTTGCTCACGGCAAAAGTCGGTCTATTCAACGCCTGCGGCTGGTGGTTTGAAGGCACCGGCCAGGTTTTTCACTGGCTGCAAAAAATATTTTGAACGGCGCCGCAAATTTTTGTCAATAATTCAGTCTTGATATGTCGCGCAGTTTGGTTCTAATCCTGTTCACGAGCATCGTATGGATTTAGCTGACATTCTGAACAAAGCGCAAATCATCCCGGATTTGCGCGCCACCAACCGCTGGGAAGCGATTGACGAACTCATCGGCAATCTCGTCACGACCGGCAAAATCCAGCCCGGCGACCGCGACGCCGTGACTGCCGCCGTCAAGAAACGCGAGACCTCCATGTCCACCGGCATCGGTTTCGGCATCGGCATTCCGCACGCCTCGACTGATTTGATCTTTGAAGTCGTCGGCGCGCTGGGCCGTTCGCACACCGGCGTGAATTTCGACGCACTCGACAACCAGCCGGTGAAGCTCGTCATGCTTTTCCTCGTGCCGCAGGGACAATTCCAGAAACATCTCCACACACTCGCCAACATCGCGAAACTTTTGCACAAGGCCGAATTCCGCGAGGCCCTCGAAAAAGGCACCGACGCCGACGCCATGCTCAACGTCATCCGCGAATTCGGGAAGAAATAATTTTCGTTCGGAGGGACGAGTTCCACGAGTCCTGATTTTCTCCGCCGAAAAGTTTAGGAACTCGTGGAACTCGTCCCTCCGAAATTTTATCCGTGTCCATTCGGGTCCATCCGTGGTAAATAAAATCCGTGTTGCCGCACAAACAAATCCAGCTTCGCCTGCAAGCCGCCGTCCGCGAAATTTTGCCGGACGCCGACGTTTCAATTGTTTTAGTCCGCCCGTGTCCCGATCCGAAATTCGGCGACTATCAATCCAATGCTTTGATGTCGCTAGCCAAAACGCGGAAGCTGAATCCGCGCCAGCTTGCGGTGGACGTTTTGGCAAGACTGGACGTTTCGGATGTCTGCGAGAAAGTGGAAATCGCCGGCGCGGGCTTCTTGAATTTCCGGCTGAAAAATTCCGCGCTCACGCAAACATTGGAAGCCGGCGCGCGCGGCGAACATTTGTTTTTTGAAAAGTTTTCGCAGCCAAAAACCATCGTCATTGATTTCAGTTCGCCGAACGTCGCCAAGCCGATGCACGTCGGCCACATCCGTTCCACTGGCATCGGCGACGCACTGCAACGCACGCTGCGGCTGCTCGGCCACCGCGTCATCAGCGACAACCACATCGGCGATTGGGGCACGCAGTTCGGAAAATTATTGCTCGGCTGGAAAAATATTTTGGATCGCCCCGCGCTCGAACGCGATGCCATCGCGGAACTCGAACGGCTTTACAAAATCATCAACGCCGAATGCGACGCGAATCCGGCGCGGCTTGAAGAAGCGAAAGCGGAACTCGTAAAACTTCAAGCCGGCGACGCCGAAAATATTTCCGTCTGGAAGGAAATGATCGCGCTGTCGCAAAAACAGTTCGACACGATTTACTCGCGGCTCGGCGTAAAATTTGACCACGCGCTCGGCGAAAGTTTTTACAATCCGTGGCTCGGCGAAGTCGTGGATGATTTGCTCGTAAAAAAAATCGCGTGTGAAAGCGAGGGCGCGGTCGGCGTGTTCAGCGACGGCTCGCTGCCGCCGAAAGAAGACCCGTTTCTCGTGAACCGCGACGGCGAATGGATTGCGGACCCAGCGCTTGTCCGCAAAAGCGACGGCGGTTTTAATTACACGACGACCGACCTGGCGACGATTGATTACCGTTTGAAAACGTGGTCGCCAAATGAAATTGTTTACGTCGTGGATGACCGGCAGTCCGGGCATTTCAAAAAACTGTTCGCGATTTTTGCGCGCTGGAAAAGCGCTAAATTTTCGGAGGGACGAGTCCCTAATCAAAACGAAAGTCCGGGACTCGCGGAGCTCGTCCCTCCGAACTTGGATGTAAAACTTGTTCACGTCGGTTTTGGAAAAATTCTCGGCGATGACGGCAAGCCGTTCAAGACACGCAGCGGCGACACCGTGAAACTTGGCGAGTTGCTGGATGAAGCTGTCGAGCGTGCTTACAAAACGGTTTGCGAAAAAAGCGCTGATTTGCCCGAAGCGCAAAAAAAAGAAATTGCGCGCGTCGTCGGCCTTGGCGCGGTGAAATACGCCGACCTGCTGCCGAACCGCCAGAGCGATTATATTTTCAGCTGGGACAAAATGCTCGCACTGCAAGGCAACACCGCGCCATATCTGCTTTATGCGTATGCACGGATCAAAAGCATTTTCAGAAAAGCAGAAGGCGGAAAGCGGAAAGCGGAAATTATTTTAGTCGCGCCGGAAGAACTCACGCTCGCCAAACATTTACTCAATTTCGGACTCACGCTGGAAGCCGTCGCGGAAGAACATCGCCCGAACTATCTATGCAATTACCTTTTCGAACTGGCGGGCAAGTTCACGGGCTTTTACGAAAATTGCCCCGTGCTGAAAGCCGCCGATGCGGCCACGCGCGAGTCGCGGCTGGCGTTGTGCGACCTGACCGCGCGCGTTTTACAGCAGGGGCTGAATACGCTCGGCATCGAGACCGTCGAGCAGATGTAAAAATCTCGCGCAACTTCTGCGGCTCTGCCATCATCGCCGGATGACGCGCACGGAAAAACTGCTCGCGGAACTCATCGCGCTGCCCAGCGTGAATCCGGCTTTTCTGCCGCCGCGCCATCCGTATGCCGGCGAAAAACGCGTCGCGGATTTTCTTGCGTCGGTTGCGGCGCGCGCCGGTCTGGAAATCGAATTTCAAAAAGTTTTACCCGGCCGCTCCAATGTCATCGCGCGCTTGCTTCCGAAAAATAAAACCAAACAAACCATTTTGCTCGCGCCGCACCTCGACACCGTCGGCGCGGACGGGACAAAATTCATTCCGCAACGCAAAAACGGGCGCCTGTACGGACGCGGCGCGTGCGACACGAAAGATTCTGTCGCGGCAATGTTTTCCGCGCTCTGCGAGCTGGCAAATTCAAAATCGCGTCCGCTCGAAACCGAAATTATTTTCGCCGGATTGATTGACGAGGAACACGCGCAAGCCGGTTCGCGCGCGCTGGCAAAAAAATTTCGCCCAGACTTGGCCATCGTCGGCGAGCCGACGAAATTGCAAGTCGTCACCGCGCACAAAGGCAGCCTGTGGCTGGAACTCGAAACGCGCGGCCAAGCGGCGCACGGCGCGACGCCGCACCTCGGCAAAAATGCGATCCATGAAATGGCGCGCATCGTGGATTTGTTGGAAACGGATTACGCCGCAAGATTGCGAAAACGCAAACATCCGCTGCTCGGCGCGGCGACGGTGAACGTGGGGAAAATTTCCGGCGGCACGCAGCCGAACATCGTTCCCGATTGTTGCAACATTTCAGATGAGCGCCGCCCTCGCCGCGCTGCTGCGCGCCGAAAATTTATCCGCAAAAATTTCCAGCGCAAAGCTGGCTCCCGCGTTGCCGCTGGAAACAAACCCCCAATTGTCGCCCGTAAAAAAATTCCTGAGAAGTGTCGGTCAAACGAAGCCGCTCGGCGTGGATTTTTTCTGCGACGCGGCAATTTTGTCGGCGGGCGGGATTCCGAGCGTGGTGTTCGGGCCGGGCGACATCGCGCAGGCGCATACGGCGGATGAATGGATTTCGCTGGCGGAGTTGGAGCGCGGAAAAAATCTGTTTGTGCGTTTTTTGAATTCGCTTCCCTGAACGATTTCAGTTTCGTATTTTCCGGCGTTCATGGCAGCAGAAAATTCCAAAGCGATCCCGACGATTGACCACAAGCCGCACGCGGCGTTTTTCCGGCAGAGCGGCTGGCTGATGATGGCGACCATCATCGCGGGGATCATGGCGGATGGCGTTCATTTCCTCGCAAAAAAAATTCCCGAATCCGAATACAGCATTTTCGGAACGATGCTGATGGTGACGGCCTGCATCCCGACGCTGCCGCTGCAAATGATTTTTGCGCAGCAGACGGCGGGCGCGCTGG
>CAXUBD010000171.1:0-6281 GCA_964249225.1 uncultured Verrucomicrobiota bacterium
CCTCAGCGCCCTGCAATCGGCAGAGCTGACGATGAGTTCAAAATTATTGCGCGCCGCTGAAACCATATCCGACCGGACCAAATGACGCCGCCCGCCAAATCTCCGATCAAACGCAAAGTGATGCAGGTCATAATGCTGGCCAGCATCACGGTAATGCTGGTGACAGTCACCGCGTTCATAGTTTATGACTTGGTGACGTTCCGGCAGACCATGGTGCAAAATCTGGCCACCGAGGCGCGAATCATCGCCGATAACAGCACCGCAACTCTGGAGTTCAATATTGATTCAGACGCGACAAATGTCCTCGCTTCATTGCGAACCAACCCGCACATCATCGCCGCGGCCATTTATGACGCCCAAGGCCGGCTCTTCGCGAAATATCCCGCGTCAATTCCGGACATCGATCTGCCGGCATCACCACAAGGGCCGGGCCATCAATTTGGAAAATCTCAACTGGCCCTTTTTCAGCCGGTTGTGCAATCGGGAAGACAACTGGGCACGGTTTATTTGGAATCCGACCTGATCACGCTGAAGCAACGCTTCCAGGTTTACGGCGCGATTTCCCTGTTCATCATGGCCGGTTCGCTGTTGGTGGCATTATGGCTTTCCCTCACGCTGCAAAAGCGCATCACCAATCCCATCATTGCGCTGGCGGAAATCGCCCGGAAAATTTCCGAGCACAACAATTATTCCCTGCGCGCCCCGAAAACGAGCGATGACGAACTGGGTTTGTTGACCGGCGCGTTCAATAACATGCTCGACCGGATCCAGACCAGCGATTCCGCATTGCGCGCGAGCGAGGCGCAATTCCGGCTGGTGACGGATCAGGCCAAAGTTTCATTGGCCCACTTGGATTGCAACTATTGCTACAAATTCGCCAATCAAAACTATTGTGAACGCTACGGCCTCGAACGCCATCAGATCGTCGGAAAACATGCCGCCGAAGTCGTCGGTCCGATACTGTTCCAAAGAGCGCTTCCTTTCATCAACCAGGTGCTCGCGGGCCAGCAGGTGCAATTTGAACTTGAATCGCTTGACGCCGATTCTAATCCGCGCTGGAGTCATGCGGTTTATACGCCGGAAAAAAATTCTGCCGGCGAAGTCATCGGTTTTGTAGCCGCGCACACGGACATCACCTTGCGCAAACGCCACGAGGTGGAACTGGCGAAGTTGATGCAGAAAACCGACGCGCAAGCGCGCCTGTTCGACGCCACTTTGTCATCCATCAAAGATCTGGCCTACACGTTCGATCTCGAAGGCAATTGGATTTATGCCAACAAGCCGCTTCTGCAAATCTGGGGAAAATCGCTTAAGGAGATCACCGGCAAAAGTTCTTTGGAACTCGGATATCCGCCGGAGCTGGCGGCGCGCTTGAAACAACAAGTCAAGGAAGTCGTCGAGACGCGCCAGCCGGTGCGAGGTGAAACCTATTATACGGATGCCGCCGGCGTCGAAGATTATCACGAATATATTTTCAGTCCGGTGCTGGCCGCCGACGGGACGGTCGCAGCGGTCTGCGGCACGACGCGTCTGGCCACCGAGCGCAAACGCGTCGAAAGCCTGCTGCGACAAAATGAAGCCTTGTTTTCCGCGCTGGTGGATCAAGCCCCCAACGGCGTTTATGTGGTGGACGCCCAGTTTCGGCTTCAGCAAATCAACGCGCGCGCGCTGCCGGCGTTTGAAAACATTCATCCGCAGATCGGCCGTGATTTTGCCGAAGTCATGGAAATCCTCTGGGGCGCGGAATTGAGCGCGAAGATCGTGAAAATTTTCCGGCACACTTTGGCGACGGGCGAACGCTACATCTCGCCGCGTTTTTCAGAAATCCGCCAGGATCTCGGCGAGGAAAAATCCTATGAATGGGAAACGCAGCGCGTGACGCTGCCCGATGGCCAGCATGGCGTGGTCTGCTATTTTAGCGACGTCACCGAACAACAGCGCGAGGCCCGAGCTTCGCAACAGCTCGCGGCCATTGTTGAATCGTCCGCGGACGCGATCATCAGCAAGGATCTTAATGGCGTCATCACCAGTTGGATCTCCGGCGCCGCATTGCTTTTTTGGTATCCGGCGGCGGAAGTCATTGCCCGGCCGGTCACTATTTTGATCCCGCAGGATCATTTGGACGACGAACCGAAAATCCTGGAACGCATCCGTCGCAATGAGCGAATCGAACATTACGAAACGATCCGGCAGCGCAAGGATGGGAAATTGCTTGAAATTTCATTGACGGTTTCCCCCATTGTGAATGCCGATGGCAAAGTGATCGGCGCTTCAAAAATTGCCCGCGACGTCACCGAGCAAAAACAGGCCGAGCGGGAATTGGAGCGCGCCCACAAGGAAGCCGTGGCCGCCTCGCGCGCGAAAGATGATTTTCTGGCGGCGCTCTCGCACGAACTGCGCACGCCCTTGAACCCGGTGCTGCTGGTCGCCAGCGATGCCGCGGAGAATCCCAAACTGCCGGCGGAAATCCGCGCCGACTTTGACATGATCCGCCGCAACGTGGAACTGGAGGCGCGGCTGATTGATGACCTGCTCGACCTGACCCGCATCACGCGCGGGAAATTATCGCTGGAGATGCAGCCGCTGGACGTGCTCACGGTTTTGCAGGACGCCATCACCACCGTGCTGGCCGACGTGGAAAAAAAACACATCCGCCTCAACTTCGATTTTCAGGCGGAACAATATTCAATCGTGGGCGACGCGGTGCGCTTGCGGCAGATCTTTTGGAACGTGCTGAAGAATGCGGTAAAATTTACTCCTGCCGGCGGCAAAATCACGATTGAAACCCGTCTGCTCGCCGCCAGCGAAAAAATCGCCGTAAAAATAATTGATACGGGCATCGGCATGACCGCCGGTGAAATCGGCAATGTTTTTAACGCCTTTGCGCAGGGCGAACATGCCGGCACCAGCGGCTCGCATCAGTTTGGCGGCTTGGGATTGGGATTGGCCATTTCGCGGCTGCTGGTGGAATTACATTCGGGAACCATTCAGGCGATGAGCGCCGGGCGCGATCAAGGCGCGACTTTCATCATAGAATTCCCAGTGTCTGCGGCAAGAACAGAGCAAAATGGCGGCCGTCCATCTTCCGCGCCTTCGACGCCGGTCTCGCCAAGCCTGGTGAAACAGAAACCGGGAATTCGGATTCTTCTGATCGAAGACCACGAACCCACCCGCACCGCCTTGAACTATTTGCTGACCCGCCGGAGTTACAAAGTTTTTAGCGCCGCTTCCCTGGCGGAGGCGCGTGCGCTGGCGCAACGGGAAAAATTCGACCTGGTGGTCTCGGACATCGGATTGCCCGACGGCAGCGGCTACAATTTGATGTCCGAGCTGCGGGATAATTTTGGCTTGAAGGGCATTGCCTTGACGGGCTACGGGATGGAGCATGATGTCCTCCGCGCCAAAAATGCCGGCTTCATCGCGCACCTGACCAAACCCGTGCGCATGGAATCCCTCGAAAGAGCGCTGTTGGAAACATTTTAAATCTTCAACTTCGTCATCCTTGGGATTTCAAAAGCTGTCAGGGTTGTCAAAAAATCATTTGCAGAGGATCGCACCGGTGGTCCGGTTTTAATTTATCCGGTCAGGAAAATAACGAAAGTTGTGCCCCGCCCGGGCGTCGGAAGGCGGCGGCTGAAAGTTCACCGCGATGGTTTTGGATTCCCGCCTGGCGTCTCGCCACCTCAAACATTTTTTCGATCTGTTCCGCAAAAATACCTTCGCCGCGCATCCGTTTGCCCCATTGCGCGTCGTATAATTTTCCACCGCGCATGGCTTTGATGCGGTTGAGCACTTTTTCCTTGCGGTCGGGAAAATGCGCGGAGAGCCAGTTCTCAAACAACGCCTTGTCGCCGTGGGGCAAACGAAGCACCGTAAAACCCGCGGAGGTCGCGCCGGCTTCCGCCGCCGCCTTGAGAATCGCAGGTGTTTCGTGGTCGGTCAGGCCGGGAATGATGGGCGCGACGTTCACGCTCACGGGAATTCCGGCTTGCGATAATTTTAGGATCGCGTTCAAGCGCGCCAGCGGCGGCGACGTGCGCGGTTCCATGACGTTGCGCAATTTGGTGTCCAATGTCGTCACCGAAACTGTGACGCTGGCGCAATTGTGTTTTGCCAGTTCGGAAAGCAAATCAATGTCGCGCGTCACGAGAAAATTTTTCGTGATGATGGCGACGGGATTGCGAAATTCCAAAAGCACTTCAAGGCAGCGGCGCGTCAGTTTTAATTTCCGTTCCACCGGCTGATAACAATCCGTCACGCCGCTCATGACGATGACTTGCGGCTGCCATTTCGGCGACGCCAGTTCTGCGCGCAACAATTCCGGCGCGTTCGTCTTGACCATGATTTTCGTTTCAAAATCCAGCCCGGCGGAAAAGCCAAGATATTCGTGCGTGGGGCGCGCGTAGCAATAAATGCAGCCATGCTCGCAACCACGATACGGATTGATGCTCGCGCTGAAACCGAGATCCGGGCTGTCGTTATAAGCGATGGCCGTCGCACTGTGATCCACAAGAAATTGCGTGCGCGGCAGCGGATCGTCGTCGGGATTCCACTCCGCGTCCGGTTCGAGATGGATTTTCTCGAAACGATTTGCCGGATTGTCCGGCGCGCCACGATGCGCTGAAATCAAATGCCCTGTCTGCATAAAAGAAATTTAACACAGACCGCAAGCGGCTAATTTAAACGGGAAGATGGGTTGTCCGGACAGGTGAAATGATTTTGGATTGACGAGTGCGCCCGGTAGTGTTTAATTGAAAATCAAATTAAATTGAAGCATAAATAAAACCGATCAGCAACTCACGCTTCAGTTTTTAAAAAACCAAACCCAAAATCCAAATCACTTATGATCGCTTTACCCATTCTTGGCAGTGCCATTATTATCGGCGGCAGCTCGGTCGGCCTGCTCCTGCTAATCGTCATTATAGTTCTCTTGGTCCGCTGACATAAAAATTCGACACGTTGCTCGAAGAGTTGAAACGGGTCGAAAAAGAACCGCATCGTGGAGATACATGCCAGATCACATGAACAAATGTGAAGCTGGCGTAAATCTTTCACCCGCACTTTAAAAAAATTTCAGCCGGAACGATTTCTCGTCCGGCTGCGTTGCGTTTCATCTAGATATCAGGTTGAAAAGCGCCTAACTGGATTTTCATTTTGCAGAAGGAAACCTTGAGCCATTGGTCGATAAAGGCGGAGTATTGGTCATCCACGGTTGCAGTCCGGAACCGTTCGTCTGAATCGATGGGCGGTTGGTCGCCCAGCCTTGTTGATTATATTGCTGGGCAGAGACACCCGTTTGGTTCGTGGATTGGCCGGATATATTTTGGCCCGAGACGTTATTGGAAGCAAAGTTTTGTCCATTTCCGACGGGACTGCCTGGTTGCGCGGGACTTCCCGGCTGAATGAATGTGCCGTTGCCGACGTTATTTCCCGGCATGCCATTGACATATGTGCCGTTGCCGACGTTATTCGGCACGGTGCCGGGCTGCTGCGGCAGATTTCCCGGTTGCTGTTGTGTATTTCCGGGCTGGAGCGGCGCATTGCCGGCTGGATTGGAAGGGGTTTGAGATCTTGCAGAATTTCCTCCAGAAGGAGCGTTCGGAGTAGTGCCAGCCGCTGGTGCGCCCGTCCCGCCGGAAACGGGCGCGCCGTTAGCGGAAAAAATGGCGAGCATCATGGTAAGAGATAGAATCAATTTTGGTGTTTTCATATTGGAACAAGGTTGTTGTTATTTATCGTTCAATAGGCAAAGTGTTTGCAAATAATGTGCCATGAGGAACTTCATAAATGCCCTTTGTTCTTACGGTTTTTTCAAATCTCTTTTTTTTCTCAAATGCAAAACGCTTCAAGAATCAAATTTTTGTTGCAAACCGCAAGAAGTGGAATGCCATTTAAATAAATAATTGCATCATATTTCTCACAAATTATTCGAACGTGGAATGCGTCTGTGTTAATTTCGAACCGCGAATATGGAAAAATCGCTCGAATCAAAAGTTTTAAGCGTCCTTGATTTTCAGCCCCGCAACCAGCGGCGCATCCTTTGCATTTTTCCTAAGTATAGCTACAGCTTCGGCACTTTTAATCACGCTTTCCCGCTCGTTGGCGTCAAAGGGTTCATGCCGCCGCAAGGAATTTTGCTGATCGTCGGACTGCTTCCCAAAACATGGGAGGTCAGGTTTATTGATGAAAATATAGAACCGATCAAGCCGGAGGATTTTGCCGGGGCGGAGGTGGTTTTTGTTTCCGGCATGCATATTCAGCGCGAACGCATTCATTAACTC
>CAXUBD010000172.1:0-6142 GCA_964249225.1 uncultured Verrucomicrobiota bacterium
TCCATGTGAGTGCCTGCTTGCCTGCGATACTGAAAGCCTCTCGACATTGCTCGCGCAATTGTTCCAGGCTGGCTGCTTTTTTGAGATTGCCGATGCTGTCGGCGGAAACGTGCATCTGGTATTCGCCGCTCCACACGAAGCGTGGCGCTGTGTCTTTGGGAATGTCCGCGCCTCGGTTGCGGTCTGCATAGACGATGGAAATGCCGTCTTTCTTTTCAATGCGAAGATTCGTTTCGGCCTTGCGCTCTAGCTGGCTTCCAAGATGCCCGCGCGACTTGGTTTCACTGGTCGGGTTCAAATGCAGCACGTTGAAAATATGCGTGTCGTGTTCAATCGCTAAACCATGCTGCCGCGCCACGAAAGCGTTGCACTCCTCGGCGTCGTTCACGTCAGAAACAAAGTCGCCTGTGCCGTCCAAAAAAACCGAGTGCCATTTGCGTTCTTTTAGCAGGAAATCGAGTGCGGCATTTAATTCGCGGACGGTGAAGCCAGCCAGCCGGAAAAGATGAAGTTGCGCGCTCTCGGTTAGCCCGGCGCGGCGTAAAATACGGTCGCCAAGTTTCCAGTTATGCGCCGGGCTATGTTCGGTGTCGAGGATTGCCAGCGGCAAGGCATCGGGATTGACGGCACGCCAGCCGAGCAAGTCGCAATCATCTGGCTTGGTGGTGATTACACCAGCGGCCAGGGCGGTGAGAAATGCTGACTTGCCAGCCTTCGCCTGCGCGACAATCTGCGAAATGTTTCCGCGCGTGTGAGTCGTCGTGCCGTTGCCTAATCTGAAAACGGCAGTTTCAAGCGGCGGCGGAGTTAGAATGTTGAACCTTACAATTGCGAGTCGCGCGCCAATGTCTATTTGTGGCGCGGTAGGCTCTGCCGTGTCCTCATTGCCCGGCAACGGGTCGGGCGCGGCCTGCGGTGTCCATTGTGGCGCGGTGTCCACCAGTGCGATTAAATTTTCAGCCGTCCCGCCAGCCTCAAAATAATTAGCGGCGTCTTTCACCGGCTGGCCGTTGGTGTCCGGCAGTTCAATCACGCGAACGAATTTTGCGACGCCATGAAGTTTTCCGGCGACGATCCGCGCGTGCTTCCGTCCGGCTTCATCCTTGTCCGCGATGATAACAACATCCGCGCCGCGCAAATTTTCCGTGTAACTATCCAGCCACTTCTTTGAATCGGCCTTTTCCACCGCGCCTAGCGGATTGCACGTCGCGTCAAATCCGTGTTGCACCATTGCGAGAACGTCCTTTTCACCCTCACAAAGAAAAATTGGCGTGCCTTTGGAAACTTTGCGGAGAATTTCGGGCAACCGAAACAAGACCAGTTCAACGCCTTTGAGATTCCACGTCCATCCGCCTTTGCCGTCCGGCTGGCGTTGAAAAAAATCTTTCGGCTCTTTCCGCACGCACTGATATATCATTTTCCCGCTGGCGTCGGTGTAATCGTAGGTTGCGACAATGCGGCTTGCCGGTTGCGGGCTGCCATTCTTTGCTGGCGTAGTTTTAATTCCTGCGAGCTTGAAAATTTCCTGTCTGTGGTTGCGGTCGCCGGGATACTTCGCGCAGCCCCATTTTCCGTTTGCAAAGATTTTCAGGTGATCGCCGGACTTGTCAGAGCCAGCCGCACGGCACGCCGGACAAGCCGTGACGGTGCTGCCGTCGTCAAGGTGTTTGCCCTTTTCCAGCCGCGCCGAATCGAGTGAGATTGAATCATTCTGCATGGCCGCCCGCCTCCAGTCGGGAAGCACGGCGGCGCTTGATCGGTTTCAAATCAGACGTGCGACAGCCGGGAAACCACCCGCGCTGAATCAATTGGGCTACCTTGCGGCGGCCAGAAGCATTAACTGGGAAAGATTTCATATTTCAGTCCTTTTCTGGCGGTAAGCATCGCTGTCCGATTTCAACGGCCTCACGATTTGCTGGCGGCACTGGGATTGCCATTTCAGCGCGGATTGCACCCATGCCGAGCGCAAGTTTTGCCCGTGAGATTCGCGTGGATCGGCGGCGGCGAGAAACGGGCGGGCGAATTGTGGTTTTCATTCAGCCCCCACAAATTGGCCGCTGGCGGCGCGGGCGGCGGCGGTGTTCAACATGACGGGTGACGGCGTAACGATTTCACCAAGCCGCAATTTCTCGACTTCTGCCACGGTGTAATAACCCGCGCGCGAGTTGCGCTTGATCGGGGTAAGGTTGCCGCGCAATTCTTCGCGGCGAAGGGTTTTGGCGGTGCAACCTATCAGGCTGGCGGCAAGGCTGCGTTTTATCGTCGGCTCAATTTTTACTTTTTTCATAGTCTGGCTTCGTTGTCTCTACAACTTTGTAGAGTCAATTAGCTGTCCAGACCATGCCCGAAACAAAAACCCTGTTCGCGGGGTATGGGAAAAAAGAATTACCCCCTAACTACTGCCCGTTTTTGCTTTCCGTCTCACTCTCAAGTAATGAAACCCAAGATCATCCTCAACCCACTCACGAAGGGTTTTATCGTCAATTTCGTTGTGCCGAAAAAATTCATCAAACGCTTTGCGGATTTGTGGAAACGTTAGCACCTTTGGTTCGTTGGTAAGATAGCTATTTGGCGGCGGCGTAGATTTGTATAAAAACGAGTTAAGCCAAAAACGGTAATCGTCCACAAAACCTAATCCTCCAATTGGTTTTGTTGGATCATCTTGGATTCTCTCAATTGCAGTTGCGAGGGAACGCAGCCGAGCGCCAGAACCTGATGTATAGCTGACAATCATCAAGTCAGCAGCCGCCCGCATAAAATTTTGAATCTGACGTTCAAGGGAATTTTTTTTTGACTTCGCAAAAATCGTTGGTGACTGGCCGCTTTTTTTCAACAGGGATGGCAGTTTGCGACAAAAATCCGCAAGCTGCTTCTCTGCAAGTTTTAAATTTGGAGAATTCCTTTTTTTCATGCCCTCGACGACCCACTTCAAACCGTCAACGACTGAATTAGGGTTTTTCCATTGCCTAACCCCTAACCCTACCGAATAAATTTGATACGCAAATTTCACTGCCCACGGTTCCGCGTCGCCGTGCATAAAAATGCTATGGCGCTGGACTGGCGTTAGAGTTTTCCAGACATTCTTTTTTACCGCGTTTTTGATTCTGGCCATAGGTTTGAATCAGTTGTTCTTCCGCGCTTGGAACTGCTTCACTATCCAATTCACAAGAGCAGACTGCGCTTCATCAAGCGGGATTCCGGCACGGGCGGATAATTCCTCCGCTTCATTGTCGAATAATTCTTGCTGGTCTAGCGGCAAATTTTCATACACAGACTCCATTGCGGCTTGCCATTCACTAGCTTCTTCACCTTCATCACAAAACCCCTCGGCGATTTCGTATCTGTGCCGACGCGCGTATCGGATAAGTTCGGGATTCATTTTGTGCCTTTCATTTACAGACGATATGGTCCAAGAATGTTTCTGGCGCACAAAAATCTAACCACTTTTGAATCGCCTCTTTCATGCTGATTTCCCGATCAACATAGGCCCAGCCAACGCGCGAAACATCATACGGGATTCCACGCGATTCAAAAAATTCAGGTGCCGAATCACATCCTTCTGGGAGTCTTTTTCCATCTACTATGAGCCAACTTCTTAATAAATGAATTTTACCACGCTGGTCTCGAAGGATTTTATTGTTAGCGTAAGTGTCGCCGTCATCCCAATCGGCAATTTCTTCCCATTTTTCCCAGTATTCTACATTTTTTGCAGCATTCATTTTTCAGTTTCTCCTTTCGGTGTTTGGTTGGTGGTTTGCGGTATCATCTCGAAAATGTTCAAAGCCGTGCGCTCCTTTTTGTCCACATACGCATCGCGGGTGATTCCGATGTTGCTATGGCGCAAGGCGGCGCTGGCGGCGTAAATGCCGAATTTTTGATTTATCAAGCTGCCGAATTCCTTCCGCAGCGTGTGAAGCGGGTTGCGCGCCGTCACGCCCTTTGAGCGCAACCAGTCGAGCAATTTCTTGAACGTGCAATCGCAGCGGTAATGATTCCAATGCGGCGCGATTTCTGTTGAAACAGCCGTGCCAATGACAAATTCGCTCGTGGTATTTTTCATTTCGGCTTTGAAGTAATCCAGCAAGTCCTGGCCGAGATCAATTTCATCGTTACTGGATTCGGTCTTGGCGATGCCGTATTCCGTCGGCTCGATGTTCACCGTGCCGCGTTTCCAGTCGAACGCGCTCCAGGTCAGCCGGTCAATCTCGCCGCGCCGCAAACCCGCGCCAAACGCCAGCAGGAAGATTTTGAACTGGTCCGGTTCCTGCACCTTCAATTCGTTCCACGCCGCCGCCGCCAGCGCGCCGGGATCCACCTTGGACTTGTAACGAGTGCGCGGGCGTTTGCCGACTTCCACGCCAGCAAAGGGCAGGGGATTGGGCAACCGCGAGCGCACGTCCGCGCCCAGAACCTTCAAGGTGCGCGGTGAGAAAAGTGATTTCGCATTGCGGATGATGGAAATTGCCGTGGACTGCGCTTGCTGGCGCTTCAATGGCTTGTCGTCGAATTGTGCAAGGTAACGTCCGCGCCATTCTTCAATGCGGTTGGCCGTGATTTCCGACAGCGGGATTTTGTCCACGCCTTCGCGCCACTTCTCCGCGCCGCCGGTAAAATGGTCGTGCCTCGCCTTGCTGCCCTTCACCTTGGCGATCTGTGAAACGAGAAAGCGCAGTTTGCGTTCGTAAGTCGTGAAGGTGGTAAGCCGCACATGGCCGGCAACGGCTTTGGCGGCGGTGATGAATTCGCCCACAGTGAGAACATCCGTTTTTGGCGACGGCTTGACCGTCCATGGTTTGAACTTCGCTTCCGTCGCCGCGAAGCCGTGAGTTTGGAGTGAAACCCAAATTGCCTTTGCTTTTTCCGCCGCTGTGCTGCGATTGGCCGTTCGCAGCGGCCACCAGTGCTGAATGCCGCCGAAACGAATGCGGACATGAAATTCGTCATTCGTCCGGTTGGTTAATTTGTCCCTCCAATAATCAGAATGTGATTTTGAGAAAGTCGCCGTGCGTTGCGCGCACGGTTTGAGTCCAAAACCCGCGCCGGACTTTTGAGTCCTTGTCTCTTGCATGGACTCACTATGGACTCGTTTGCGTGTCCGGTCAAGTCCAAACACAAACCGACTCTAAAGCGTGAATTATCTATTAAAAATAGGCTTAAAATGAGGTTCTCTCAATGAAATCAGGCAAGTCAAAACAGGCCATCTAGTAAGACTGAAAATCCTTGTGTCACGGTTTAATTCCGCCTCCTGCCACCAGTTTTAACTTTTTTAAAATGGTGTCAACCAGAATGAATGCATCGGTGCACATCAGAAGAATTACCGATTTAAAATGGGCTTTTTGAATTTCAATCTGTTCGCGTGATCAATAACTTTCAGCCGTCCGCCGAACCGAGGTGTTCAAAATCCGGGCGGACTTTTTTTGAGCGCGGCCGGAGACATTCAATTGTGTCGCAAATCCGCCGTCCGCCAGCAAAAGCGGTGCAAATTTTTAAAGTTTTTTGTTGACAAAGAAGAGTTAATCGTCAATTATTAATCAGTTTTTTGAGGTGTAAAAATTCCACTGAAATTATTAAAGCTAACAAATGCACAACTCTTTTAGCCATGACCATGGGTTTGGTGATGGCGATTAACCTAAACGCGGCTGAAAGCGCCAGCTCCAGTCCTTATCTAGGTACGCTCAGCACGGTGGCCCCCGCTGAACTGCCGGGGAGAGCCGGTGAATTGGTTGCCGAAGCCGACGCCAAAAATCTGCGCCAGACGACCCTTGACGTTGTCAAAACGGCAGTTGGCCTGAATCCCGCCGCAGCCACGGCGATTGTTGGAAACATTGCACAATCGTCTCCAAAAATGGCCGGGATCGCCGCCGCCGCCGCTGTCGGCCTGGTGCCAAACCAGGAAATTTCCATCGCGCGCGCCGCCGCCGCCGCCGCGCCCAAACAAGCTGGTTTAATTGTTGAAGCTATTTGTCATTTAATGCCGGCTGACTATCAAAAAGTCGCGGATGCAGTTTCTGAAGTGGTTCCGGCTGCCAGCAAAGAAATCCTGGCCGGCGTTTCGAAGGCAATCCCGCACCTTAAAGATTTAATCAATCAGATCACGGCCGGTTATAATGGCAACATTCCGTCTGTGAGTGCAGTCTTGAAC
>CAXUBD010000173.1:0-6086 GCA_964249225.1 uncultured Verrucomicrobiota bacterium
TGCCTGCAATCAAATCCAAATACTCTTCTGTCGTCTCGACCGGCGGCATGAACAGATGCAAACGTCCGGCGCGCGGCTCGACGCAGAGCGCGGTGCGGATGATCCACGGCGCGCTTTGGCCGGGCGCGGGACGGCGCAATGGGTTTTCGTCAGGGAGCGCGCCCGCCTCGGGCGCAGCCGAACGCGCCTCGCGTTCGTCACCGCGCGACGGATGATTTGCAAGCGCAACCACGTTCGTGTTCGGCGCGGGGGCGCGCCGAACCGCAGCCGAGGCGGCTGCGCTCCCCGGAACAAATCGTTGCCGATACGGAAATTCCTTCGGCAGTTCCGGCAATATTGGATTCGACGGGTCTTGCTGTCGCAGCCACGGAAAATCTTTTTCGGCGACCCACGGCACGGAATCGAGCGGCAGGCGCAGGCCCATCGGCGAATCGCCGGGGATGAGCCAGAGCGTGTCGTCGTCGCGCAAAAACCACGAGCCGGAAATCCAGCCGCCGCCGACACGCTTGACCGGCAGCGCGTAGCCGACGACCGAGCCGAGTCCCTGTTGAAAAATCCGCGCGATGCGTTCGCGTTCCTGCTTGTCCTTGACATTGGATTTTTCCGGCGTGACATTCGACGGGAAACGGCGTTCCTTCCAGGTATAATAAAACGCGTCCTCGTAGGCGGGAATTAAATGCTTCGGATCGCCGCCGACCAGCGACGCGATGCGCGACAAAAGTTCCTTCGCGTCCTTCGCGCCGTGGCCGTAATTTTTCGATTCGTCCGCGATGAGCGAATCGTCCTTCCAGATCGGCACGCCGTCCTTGCGCCAATACGCCGCGAGCGCGTAGCGCGGCAGCGGTTCGCCCGGATACCATTTGCCCTGGCCATAATGCAGCAGCGAACCGGGCGCGAATTTTTTGCGCAGCCGCTTGATGAGTTCGCCGGACAAAATTCTTTTTTTGTGCGAAACGGCGGTGAAATTCCATTCCGCGCCGTCGGGATCGTCAATCGAAACGAACGTCGGCTCGCCGCCCATCGTCAGGCGCACGTCGCCTTTTTTCAGATCGGCGTCAATCGCGTGGCCGAGCGATTCGATTTTTTCCCATTGCTCGTCGGTGTAAGGCAGCGTGACGCGCGGGCTTTCGAAAATGCGCGTGACGTTCATCTCGAAACTGAATTCGCATTCGCATTTGTCCACGCCGCCGGAAATCGGCGCGGCGCTCGACGGATCGGGCGTGCACGCGAGCGGAATGTGGCCTTCGCCCGCGAACAAACCGGAAGTCGGATCAAGCCCGATCCAGCCGCCGCCGGGCAGATAAACTTCGCACCACGCGTGCAAATCGGTGAAATCTTTTTCCGCGCCGCTCGGACCGTCGAGCGCCTTCACGTCGGCTTTTAACTGAATCAAATAGCCGCTGACAAAACGCGCCGCGAGTCCGCAATGGCGCAGCAACTGGCACAGCAGCCACGCCGAATCGCGGCACGAACCGCTGCCTTTTTCCAAAGTCTCCTCCGGCGTCTGCACGCCGGGTTCGAGGCGGACGAGATATTTGATGTCCTTCCACAAACGCTGGTTGATGGCGACGAGAAAATCATTCGTGCGCGGTTTTTCGGCTTCGGGAATTTCCAGCCGCTCTTTTTTTGTGCGACGTTTAACTTCGCCCAGCAAATCTTTGCGGACGGCAGTGAGATATTTTGTGAACGCGGGAGTGAGCCAGCATTTGCGCTGGAACGGCGCGAGTTCGTGATCAAGCGCCGGATCGTAAGCGAACGGAAATTTTTCCGCCTGCGGTTCGAGAAAAAAATCAAACGGATTAAAAACCGCCATTTCCGCAACCAAATCCACTTCCACGCAAAACTCACGCGTCGGTTGTTCAAAGACGAGACGCGCGGCGTAATTCGCCTGCGGGTCCTGCATCCAATTGCTGAAATGTTTTTCGGGCCGAACCTTCAGCGAGTAACTTAAAATCCGCGTGCGCGAATGTGGCGCAGGACGCAGCCGCACAGTTTGCGGCCCAAGATTGACCAGGCGGTCATATTTGTAATGCGTCTTGTGGTGCAGCGCGACATGGATGGACATAATTACAGATACGCCTCAATCGGCTCCGCGCCAAGCGTGCCGGAAAGTTTTTTCAGATAATCCGGCGACTCAACTTCCTCCAAAATTTTCCGCGCGCGCGCGAGGCGTTCGCCGACGCCGAGGCTGGCGGCGATGTCCTCATGGCTTGGCTTGCGCAAAAAGCTGTTGAGATATTCGACGTGGCGCTTCCACAATTTGCGGTCAACTTTCTGTTTCGCCGCGAGCCGCGCCGCATACCAGTCGCTCGCCATGAGATATTCGCGCGTGAACAATTTCCGAAATTCAGGATGATCCAAACCTTTGCCCTCCCATTCGTCGTTGAGCATGATGTGCAGCAGCGCCTTCAATGGCGGGCACGCCTGCGCGATGCTGCCGTCGTCGAAATACATTTTGGCGACGCGCTTTTGCGTGGTGACAATGTTGTCCATGCCGTCCGCGAAAATATCCTTGTCCTGCAATTCCGGTCGCAGCATCGCGTCGGTGAAAACGGCGTGCGGATGGTTGAACACGCGCCCGAAGAAATAATGGATGAACCGCGCGTTGATGCGATAGCCGAGGCGGCTTGCGAGAACTTTTTTTCCGTTGTGCTCAAAATCTTCGAGCTTGTCGAGGTAGTGATTGGCGATGAGAAATTTCGGATCGCGTTCCTCCGGCACCATGCGGCAAAAAACTTCCGGCACGATCAGGCTCACGTCGTGATCCATGCGCGCCTTCGGCCCGACGCAGCCGGCGGCAGTGACGAAGCCGTGATAATCCGTCAGCACCCACGAGACGAGCGCGTTGTTCAAGTCAATGATCGGCGGCAGCGCGTTGAACGGGCCTTTCGTGAGCGCGCCTTCGGAACCCGCGCCGGTCGTCGAGGGTGATTTGCCGGTCATGCTGCAAATAAATTCCATGAACAATTCCGGCAATTCCATGAAATGAATCGGATTGTAACACGCGAGCGAACGAATGCCGGTTTCGGGCGGATTGTTGCGGCGTCCGGGCAAAACGGCGTTGACCGGCGTCGGCACAAATTGTCCGAGCGGCACGCGGCGGCGCAGGCGCGCGCCGACTTCCGCGACATACGCTTCAATTGGATTCACCAGGTCGGGACGTTTTTGCAGGTAACGCGGATTTTTCGTCGGCTTGCCGTCAACCATGCGCGGATGCGCGGTTGACACAAAAAAATCCGGCTTGCCGGTCGCGGCCACGTCGCGGATGAGCGCCTGCATCGGCGGCGTGTATTCGTTGAACTGAATCGCGTTCTCGATGAATTCCGCCGCCATTTTTGCGGGCAGCGGTTCGTAGTTGGAAAAGAAATTGTCGAGCCGCGCGAAATCGGATTCCGTCTGCTTGTCGTAACCGCGATGGATCGCGTCGTCGGGCCGCTGGAACAGGCGCGATTCGCAATTTTTCAGGAACTTGAGCGTCGGCACCTTGTCCATGTCCGACAGATTTTTCACGCGCTCGCGCGGGACGAGCACGGACGCGCTGATGTCGTCTTCTTCCTGCACTTTCGCGCCGGGATGAAAATCTTTGCGCAGGCCGAACGTGCGCCACAAGCCGTCGGGTTCAAAGCCCACGCGCAGGCGCGTCGTGACGAGCACGCGGTTGTCGCACTTCAATTCGTTGCCGGGCGTGCCGTTGATGATGTCCACGCTGAAATGGCTGCGCCAGTCGTCGCCCCACGCGGGCTTGTAATAACGCTTCACGACGAAGACGAGTTCCTTAATGTATTGCGGGATGGTCTCGACCCACGCGTTGTAGGCGGGATTAAATTCGCGCGTGTCCGGCGTGAGCAATTTGATGACCGAGCCGAGCGAACGTTCCGCCGCCAAAACCGCGCGCGAATCTTTTTTTGTTTTGTCGAGAAAACGATCCGAGTAATCGCGATGAATCAATTCTCCCACAAGCTCGAAATCTTTTTTCAGGTTCGCGACAAAAACCGGCCCGGTCAAAATCGCGTCGGTGATCGGCTTGGAAATTTCCGATTTGCCGCCGCCGGAAACCGTGCAGGGCTTATGGCATAGCAAGCCTTCCGCCGCGATGCCGACGAGCCGCCACGAACGGTTCACGCCCGGCGGTTTTTCCATGCGCACTTTGTAGCCGGACGGGCGGACATAAGTTTTGTCCGGCTGCAATTTGATCGAGCTTTCGCCGCCGCCGTGCGGCCAGGAAACCAGTTGCGTGAGCAAATCGAAATGCGCGTCGTGCGGAATATAAATTATCTCAGGAAATTTTTTATCAACGCCGTAACCTTCCGGCTTCACGTCCATCATTTCGCCGTAAAGCTCCGCGACTTCCGCGAACGTGTGGCCGAGCTGCTTGACATGGACGTCGCCGCTGAATTCCTCGCCGAGATCGTAGCTCGGAAAAACCAGCGCGCCGCCCGCGTGTTCCTCTTCGCACAAACCAAAAAGATTCGCCGCGAAACTGATCTGCGTCTTGACCTCTTTTTTGCAATAGCCGAAATAATTGTCGGCGATGATCGTGACGATGACGCCCGATTCGTCGCGGCAGGTGAGCTTGAACGCGCCGCCGTTGTTGTAAATTTCGTCCTCTTTTTTCCAGCACATGCCGTCGCGGCGCTGGCGTTCCGTGGCTTGGTCGAAGTGCGGCAGCCCGACAGTTTTTTTTGTCGCCTTGACCAAATGCGGCGCGAGGATGACGCAGCCGGTGTGACCCGTCCAATGTTCGGCGTCGAGCGCGGAATCGTTATCCGGCAAGAGCGGATCGCCGCCGGGGCCAAAAATACTTTCGACGAAATCCGGGTTGGCGACGAGATTTCCCGGCACGAAGAAACGGACTTCCATCGTTTTCGCCGGCGTGAAACCGGGAACTTCGGGACAAACCAGCGGGCGCAACAACAGCGAGACAAAACATTCCGCCGGTTTCGGCTGCGTGGACGTGAACGGCAGCGTCATCAGTTCGCTCGGCGGATTCAGCGCGAGCGCGAGCATTTTCGCGAACGTCACTTTCGACACGCCGAGCTTGTCGTCGGGAATCGGCAAACCGCCCTCGGTGACGTGAAAAATTCCCTGCGTGGTGCGGCGGTCGCTTTTGGGATTGTGCAGCACGCCGTTCGCGACGCGATAGGAATTCAAAATCGTCGAGGAAAATTCGTCGCGATCAATCGGCAGCGACAAAATGCGCGCGAGGCCGGGACGGTCGAGGATGAACGTGCGCGTCGGCAGTTTCGTCACCGGCACATTTTGCAGATAGTCGTAAAGAAACGTCTGGATGCGCTGGTCAACGGGGCAAAGATAATGGCCGAGCAGCCGGTCTTTTTCGCGCGATTGTCCGGCCATCGCGGAAACGATTTCCGTAAATTCCTTGTCGCCCTCGATCGGCACGGGCGGACTGCCGATGAGCGCGAGTTTGACGTTGATGTGCGCGATAAGCTGCGCTGGCAATTTGTCGTTCATTGCTAAACTTTTTTCACTGTGTTGAATTTTTCAGTCAGCGACTGAATCCTTTTTGCCTTTACGATGCCTTGACCGCCGCCAAAGGCAACTTTTTTCAAATGGCGACGGATGCAAAATTAAAAATTATTATGCCGCTTGCAAATAGCGGATGCGTTTGTGGACATCCGTGTTGATCGAATGATACGGCTGCGAAAGATTCCCGGCCGCGAACAGCGTCCGCCGCATGTGTTCCATGTCGTCCTCGCCGATCGCGTCGGTGAAAATCGGCATCAGATAATCCATGCCCAGCTTGGACGGCTTCATCATCTGCGGGTCGTAAAGCGACGGGTGCATTTTGCGCGCATGGATCAAGCCCCAACGGTCGCGGAAACGGTTCGCGTCGTAACCTTCGACATAAAAACCTTTCGTCGTGTTGTATTGCAAAACGGAAACGGCGTTGTTCCGGCCTTCGACCAAAAGTTCAACGGCTTTTGCGCCTTGCAGCGCCGCGTAAAACCGGTCGAACAAAATCGGCCGCCCGCCGCGCTGCGTGTGGCCTACTTTGCGCGTGAAGATCGCCTCCTTCGCCGTTTCGCCGCGACGGTAAAGTTGAAAATATCTATCGCCGATCATCT
>CAXUBD010000174.1:0-5975 GCA_964249225.1 uncultured Verrucomicrobiota bacterium
CGAAATTCCGCGAGCCGTTCAAAGTCCAATGGAAATATGAGGTCGAGCATATGTTTTTTTAGTTTAGTGAAATCGCCGCCGCCGACAGGTCGAAGCAGCACCAATAACGTTGATCGTCGGGCGCGTTGATGATGGTCAGGCCGTTCTGACCGGCCCCGTCAAAATAATCGGTCACATATTCCGTATGGGACGGCGCGGCATTGACGAACGCCCATGGCACAAATTCCGGGTGATAATCATTGAGGAAGCCCGCGCCTTCATAACCGCCCAAGGCCGCCCACGCGGTATTCAAGCTTCCCCACCAGTCCTTTGATTTTTCCCACGCGGGCTGGCCGCTCATCAAAACCGGGATCGGCGCGATGGGGGACGACGAATAAATGTTGAAGCCCAGCGCCTGCCGCTGATCCAGAAATGAGCCTTCGCTGTAATTGATTGCCATCAGGTCCGAGAAATCGCCGTCCATTTGCGCCTGCTGAACGTATTGCGCGACCAATTGCGGATTTGGAAACGACGCCGTTTGCTGTCCCTCGTTGACCGCCGGGTTAAAGTTGACGCTTAAAGAAGGATTCCACGATTGCGTCGTCGTGCCTGGACCGGGATAATTGGTGGACTTGACAGCGGCTGACGCATTGCCAAATAAATATCGGAACCACGGCGAAAGATTCTGGCGCGATTTGATCGTCAGCACTTCCCCGGGGACGCCTAGCCCGGATGAAATTCCCACATTGATGGGTGCGCCCGCAACTTCTTGAACCACGAACTGGCCGCCTGATAATGGCGCGCCTATCGCGGATATTTTCCAGCGCGCCTGCGTCGGGTCGGTCGTCACGCAAAACTTGATCAGTGTTCCATGTCCCGGCATACCGCTATTATTGAATTGGATGGCCGTGGCCGGTGGCGGTCCGGCGTATCCATCGGGCGGTGTCAGGTTGTAATAGGAACCGAAACCCGCATCGCCGGTGGTTACCCCCAGTGAAGTTCCGGCCGCAATGGTGAATGTGGTTCCTTGATTGGCAATGTAAGTTTGCTCCGTTTGATCTTCAAAATATTTCAACGCCAGCGGCGTGCATAAATCCACCCACAAAAATGGAAAACCCAGGCTCGTCACCAGTTCCTGAATGTCTTCCGCCTGCACCCAGCGATAGTCAAAGAAGCCGTTCAAATTGACGCCGCCATAAAGACCATATCCATGCACGATATTGAGCTCATTTCCCGGATAGGAGGCGACGCCTTGAGAATTCAGGTATGCCGGCTGGGAACTGCCCCAGCTGGTTGTCAATAATGCGGCCGTGCTGCCATTAACGCCGATGGACGCCGTGTTGTTGGGCGGCGGAAAATCAGCTCCAAACGCCGGCGCCTGTCCGCTCGTATAGCCGTCAAATGTGTCCGCGAGTTCCTGCGCGCAGACATATCCCGACCCGTCTGAGGCCACATAATAATCTCCCGGATTGGCGTTGGAAAAATCGGGATAAGCCGGAATCGGCGGCTGACCAAAAGTGATGATAAGGGGACGACCGGTGAATAATGCCGGATCATATGTGCCGATGCACCGGCTGCCTGTCACTTTTCCATCCAGCAATGCTTTGCTGCTCAACAATTCCATCGTCAATGTCATGGTCACATTCGCCGAATAAATATCGTAGGGGACGGGGCCGCCGGGTCCAAAATCGCCGCCGATGAATGTATAGGGTAGAATGTCGCCGCCGGAAATGAACAGGCTGGCCGTTCCCTGCGCAAAATCAAAATAGACCGCCGGCGTCGTAAATTGGTTTTGGAAAAAACTTAACGGCAAATCATCGCCGCCATTCGGATTCGCCGCTCCCGGCAGGTCGGCTTCCGTCCGCACCGGAATCCCGAGCTGATTGCATAATCGTTCGTAGAGTGACCCCGGATCAAATGCGCCGAACTGGTTGAGCGGTCGCGGCCCCTGCCAGTTGCAATAATAACTTTGCGCCGCCGCCAGACCCGGCGATGTGGTGTGCGTTCCATCCGCGCGCGTGTTGCCGCTGGAACCGCCGCCGATGCCAAAACTGGAAGTCGGGTCAAGGTTGATGATTTTTCCGCCGACATTGAAAAACAAGCATTGCCATTGCAACGGCGTCCCGCTGGTCGTCGCGTTGACCGCACGCGCCAGCGCGTTATACATCTCCGGCAGCAAACCCATGGCGAGGACATTGGCCGGATAACCCGGCGAGATGCCCGACAGAAATTCCCACGTCTCAAAAAAGTAGGGAGCGGGCGCGCCTTGCATCTGCGGTAAAAAATTCGCCGCGCGGTCAATGCCCGACCCCTGCCAGAATCTTCCGCCCGGCGAGGCCAGCCATGCCGCCCGCACGCGCGTCAATAATTTGATCGTGTTTTGTTTTGTCTTGATGCGGTCGGAAAAATCGCCGCCGTTCGGCGCGACAATCTCGCCCTGATAACCGCCCCCAATTTCAAACCGCCCGTAACGTGGGGTCACCATCCCTGATTTTGCCGAAGGCGGCACGTTGATGGTAATTGGCGTTCCAAACCCGGTTGTGTTCATGTTCTCCGTGTCGCTTGCGCCACCCACAAAACCGAAGCCGTGGCCGCGAAACCGGAACGCCCGCTGGCGCGGCAATCCCCGCCGTCCGCTCGCCCACACCGGCAGGCTTGCGGGCTGGCCGGTCGTGTCGCCGGCCAGCGGCGAATCGGTTTCCGTGAACGACAGCACCAAACCCTGCGGCGTCAAAGTCAGCTTCCGGTTTTCAATCACGACATAATCCGAACTCTGGTCGCCCGCGCGCGGGTCGCCCCACCAGTCCAGTTTCAACAAGTCGGCCACCGTCGTCTTATGGATGCCGTTCAGGGTCTGGATGGGGATGATGATGCCGCCGAGTCTCAATCCCCTGCCCGACCGATCCGTCGGATAAATCGTGAAGGGCGCGTTTGGGTTCGGCGGCGCACTCGTATAATCGCCGGGGTAAGCAATGGCGATTTCCGTCACCTTTCCGTTGGTGGTTGATGTCACAGAAACCACCGCCGCGTTTCCTGAACCCCCGGCGAGTTGTTCTTGATCCCCATCTTCATAACCCGAACCGCCGTCAAGGATGGTCGGCACAGCCAGCAACCCGCGCGCGTTCCGGTTCCAGTTCAACGTCGTCTGCGGCGTGCCATTGACCATGATCGCCGGAATCCAAAAATGCGCGCCTGGCGGTCCTGCGGCCCCGGCAAAACCGCCGTCCTGATAATTTGCGCCCGGACTCGCCACCGCGATGATGATGTTGTTGATGTCATACCACGTTTGCTGCGGCGCGGTCGTCGTGGGAATGGGTTGTTGAATGAGCTGCGGGCCGGTCGGCGAGAGCGCGGTGGTGTCCAGCCACGGCTGTTCCGGTTCGCTTTCAAAAATCGCATTCTCGATCACGACCGACGTGCTGCCGTTCGGATTAAACGTGGACAGCAGCGGAATCCCCTTGTCCGTCGGCTCAGCGCCGTTATTGACGCCGGGCGAAAATTGCGCCGGCAATCCCCATGAAATCAATCCCAGCCAGTTGCCGTCAATGTTGTCGCCCACTTTGAAAAGATTCGTGCTGACCGGGCACAGGAAAACATTGTTGTCCGGGTCAATGTTCGTCACGACGAGATTGCCGGCGGCGTTTTCCTGCACCTGCAATTTCTTCTCGGCGAAATCCGCCACGATGGTCGCGTAGCCATTGAACGTGACACTGTCAAAAGTGATGAGCGGGTTGCCGCTGACCGGCTCGCGCTTCGACATGGAAATGCGCACGATCTTGATGTCCCCTTTGTGATGGAGCAGATCGCCCACGAGCGTGGCCGGGTTCGCCGGGTCGCCGAACAGGTTTTTATAGAAGGCTGAAATGTCGCACTGCACCGCCGGGTCGTCATTGAGGCCGGCGAACACCGCCAGCCCGTCCGCCTTGCGCTGAAAAAATTGCAGCCAGTCAAACAGGATGGCCGGGTTGGAAAGATTATTCGCCTGCATCGAATTCGCCGCCCGGCCGCCGTAACCGATGTTGCCGCCGCTGGTGGGGAAGAACCAGTAGCAGCGGGGATCACCGCCTTCGTATTTGAAAAAATAAGTGTGGCCCGCGCGATAGTTTTCAAAATGTCCGGGTTCGATCCAATCACGCCGGACGGTCGCGCATTGGAACGGTCCCAGATTCACCGTGTAACCGCTGTCCGCGAATTTCAACGTCGCGGCTTTTGGGTTCAAATTGTGGACGCGGAAACAACTGTATTTGTCCCACGACGTTTCAATCGTCACGGCCTGGACTCCTTCCATGATGATTTCCGCCAGCGCAAATTTGAAATGCTTTTCCGGCGGCAGCAATCCCGTCCCCGATGCCTGGGCCTCGCGCAGATAGTATCGGGTCGGCTGCTTATCCGATTTTCTTTGCGTCATCAGATAATGCGCCGCCAGCGACCAATCCAGAAAGGCCACGTCGGCAGCTTGGGGCAGGCCGAGGTAATGCGTGGCATCCACTGGCGGGATCACTACCGTCTTGTTCACCTCGTCGAATTCCGCCTCCGTGAAGGTCGGCGTCAGGATCGCGCCGGTCCCGGTCCCGCCCGTGGGTGAATTGGGGTTGGGCGGATTCGTCGTGTAATTTCCCGCCGACACGATTGTCACCGCCAGAATTTTGCCGATGCTGGTCAGCGTCGAAATCACTTTGACCGCCGCCGCCGTTCCCGTGCCGCCCGCCAGCGGCAGCACGTCATTATTGCTATAACCCGTCCCGCCGTTGGCAATCGCCACCGCCGTCATATAACCGGACAAATACGTCGTGTTCGCCACCGGATTGACCGACGCGAACTGCGCGTGATTGTATGGCCGGGCGATGTTCGTGGTTCCGTTTTCGATGTAACCCGGCACGCGCGGCGCATAGACAGCGTTGCCCGCCGTGAAGAAAAACGCCTTGCCGACGAGGTATGGCGGCATCTGCGCCGTCTGCGCCAGAAAGAAGGAGCGGCCGCCCAGGATTCGCGTGAGCTTGTCGTCCAGCGCGGCAAATAACTCGTTCATCAAATCCGCCGTGGGGCGTTCGTTGCCGGTCAAATAATTTACGGCAGCCATATTGAAGCGCCTCCATCGCTGCCGCCAACCCCCAGCCTCACTTTGATAAGCTGGATGGTGTTGCCGGAAATGGGTTGCAACGCCGCGCCCACGTTCGTCGCGCCGCCTTTCACCAGATACGCGCCGTTTTGTGAATAATCCGAACCGCCCAGGGATGAGAGTCCGATGGAATCATTTTCCGACACCGGCCCTTGAACCCGCGCGAGCGTCTCCCCGACGCTCTGCACATAAAATTGTTTCGTTGCATCCTCGTTGTTGCGAACCGTCACGCCCACGAACACCGTGTCGGCAGCCGGGTCGACATTCGCCGGATACGTCGCCAGCGTGTTGATCGTCGGACTCGCGCTGGTGCTGGTGGGCTTTTTCACAATGGGCGTGCCAACGGCAAGCGTTGCGCCGGTGGGAATGGGATTGTTGGAACTGTTCGTGTTGAAACGAACCGGCGTCAGGTTGTTGTTCACCATCAGGCCGCCGTTGATGAAATCCATCAGCCAGCGCACAAAGCCCAGCGTTTGCCGCAGTCCCGCCGCCAGTTTTTGATACGTCTCGGCTTCCTGCCGCAACTCTGCCTGTCCGGGAAACAGCGGGCGCAGTTGAATCTTCCGGTCCAAATCGCGCTCCGGCTCGAAATAATCACGCTGCCGCTCGGTCGTGAGGTCAACAACTTGAAACGTGCCGCCCGCCGCCGAACTGTTGATCTCCACGCGGTCAACCATGCTGCTGATTCCGCCGTCGCCGGCCAGCAGCGACAACCCGAACCGCGAGGAATCCGTCTGCGGATTCCATGGAATCTTTATCCCGCCGTCCGCATAGGTGATTTGCTGCAACAAAAAATACTGCGCAAAGGCAAAGGCGCGGCCGTTTGCCGTCGAGCCATCTTCAAAAACCATTTCGGCGTAACTGCCATCGGTCATCT
>CAXUBD010000175.1:0-5913 GCA_964249225.1 uncultured Verrucomicrobiota bacterium
TTCCTACGGCGTGATGATCGCGCTCGCGTTTCTGGCCGGACTATGGACAGCCACGCGCCGCGCGCACCGCGAAAAAATTTCCGGCGAAAAAATCGCCGACATCGTGCTCTGGCTCATGCTCGGCGGCATCATCGGCGCGCGCTTGGTCTATGTCCTGACCTATTGGAATGATGAATTTGCCGGCCAGCCGTTGTCGGAAATTTTCGCCATTTGGCACGGCGGCCTCGTTTATTACGGCGGCCTCATCGGCGCGACGGTTGCCGGCACGGTTTACATCCGCTGGAAAAAACTGCCGCTCTGGCAAACCGCCGACGTGCTCGCGCCGAGCATCGCGCTCGGAAATGTCTTTGGCCGCATCGGCTGCCTGCTCAACGGCTGTTGCTATGGACGCGCGTGCAGTCTGCCGTGGGCCATAAGTTTTCCGGCGCACAACCCGCTTAATCCGCCGACCTATCCGGTTCATCCGACGGAAATTTACGACGCGCTCTTGAATCTCATCGTTTATGTTTTTCTCGCGTGGCTGTTCCGCCATAAAAAATTCGACGGCCAGATTTTCGCGACCTTTCTGCTTTGCTACGCCGTCACGCGCTCGTTCGTCGAATATTTTCGCGGCGACTATACGAATCTGCATTACCACCTCGGCCTCACGCCCGCGCAATGGATCAGCGTGCCGATTTTTGTCGCCGGTCTTGCGCTCGCGGCCATTTTGTCACGCCGCAATCCATCGCCAAAACAAAACTGATTTTTGACAGAATTAACAAAATTAACAGAATTGGAATTGTGGAATCGAAAAACAAAAATCTTTCGCCGCTGATTTTTTAATTTTGTGAATTCTGTTAATTCTGTCCCAACTCCGATTTTTCTGGCTGGGCCGACGGCGGTTGGAAAATCTGAAATCGCCCTTCTGCTCGCGGAAAAACTCGGCGGCGAAATCATCTCCGCCGATTCCATGCAAGTCTATCGCGGACTCGACATCGGCACGGCCAAACCTTCGCCCGCCGAACGTGCCCGTGTGCCGCATCATCTGATTGATATTTGCGATTTGACGGAAAACTTTGACGCTGCGCAATTCATCCGGCGCGCGCAAAAGGCGGTGGAAGAAATCCAGTCGCGAAATAAAATCCCAATTTTCTGCGGCGGCACCGGACTTTATTTCAAGGCGTTTTTGAGCGGACTTGGCGAAGCGCCTGCGACCAATCCCGAATTGCGCGCCGAACTGGAAGCGTCTTCGTTTGAATCCTTGCTAAAAGAATTGCGCGAACGCGACCCGGCGGCTTACGAGAAAATTGACAAACAAAATCTGCGTCGCGTCATCCGCGCCGTGGAAGTGATCCGGTTGACGGGGAAAAAGTTTTCCGAACAACGCGCGGAGTGGAAGTCAGAAGTCAGAAGTCAGAAGCCAGAAAAGTTTTTCTGCATTTCGCGCCAGCCTGCGGACTTGCACGCGCGCATCAATGCCCGTGTGGACGGGATGTTCGCGCGCGGCCTGGTGGATGAGACGCGCGGATTGCTCACGCGCGGCCTTGAACAAAACCAGACGGCGATGCAGGCCATCGGCTACCGGCAGGTGGCGGAACATTTGCGCGGCGAACGCGTGCTGGCGGAGACGATTGAACTGGTGAAAAGCCGCACGCGGCAGTTTGCCAAGCGGCAACTGACGTGGTTCCGCCGCCAGCTTGATCCGGAATGGATTGAATTGAAACCGGAGCAATCGCTGGAAAAATGCGCGCAGAAAATCTGTGAAGAGATTTAATTGCCAGGCGCGGCGGAATGAATCTTCGGTGCATCAGCCTCCCTCCACGGTGTGTCAGGTTCATTCTACCGCATGTCAGCCTCCTTCTACGGTGTGGTTGGCTCGTCCAACCGCACGGCTGAAGCGTCCCACGGCACCGAAACCTGCGCCAACCGCACGGCTGGAACCCTCAACCATGCGTTAGAACCAGCCAGCCGTATGCAAACTTGAGCCAGCCGCACGCTGGGATCCTCCAACCGTATGTAAACTTCCATCAGCCGTGCGTTAGAGCCGTCCAGCCGTATGTGAACCTCCGCCAGCCGCACCGTAGGATCAATTTACCGCACCAAATAATCATTCTTTGGCACTGGAAAATGATTCTAATGTGCTGGCAAAATCCTCAAAAACGCCAAAAATGCAGGAAAATGCGCATTTTTTGAAGTCGCGGAGCGACGGACGATGATAGCCCACGGTGAAACCGTGGGTAAATTGCACCCAAAATGAAAAGCTCCGGCAGGAGCGACAGAGTGAAACTGCTTGGTGTGATTGTTTTCTGTCGCCCCTGCCGGGGCTTGTGGTTTTTGCCGGACTAAACCCACGGTTTCACGGTGGGCTACTCTATCTGCCGCGCCTCCGGTGCTGAACGCGGAAAATTTGTGAAGCGATTTAACCTTGTTTCTCCGACGCATCGTCACCCGGAAAAATCGGAGTGATTTCCTTCAGGATTTCCTTCCGTGTTTTTTCGGCGTCCACATTGAAATGCTTAAAAACCTGTGAGGCCAAACCTTCGTGTTCTTGTAGCAATCCCAGCAGCAAGTGTTCTGTACCGACGTAAGTATGGCCGAGCGCCTTGGCTTCCTTTTTCGCCGTTTCAACAACTTTCATTATTCGCGGCGTAAAAGGAATATAAACGGACACATTTTCATTTGAACCGATGCCAGCGTGTTTTTCAATTTCCAACCGAACGGTTTCAAGATTCAGTTCCAAGTTTTTGAGCACATTGACGGCAACCCCATTCCCCAAATTAATAAGGCCGAGCAAAAGATGTTCAGTCCCGATATAATTATGTTTGAGCCGGCTGGCTTCCTTGCGCGCCAATCCAAATGCCTGCAATGCACGCGGCGTAAACATTTTCTTCGCAAGTTCGCGTGAGGCCGCAGCCTGCATCTTCCACTTTGCTAAACGCTCTTTTGCAGATTCAAACCAGTTCATCGAAAATAATTGTTTAATTTTCCCTCGGCCTTTTGACGACGACTTCGACTTGGGATTTGTTTTTCGCGATCATGTTTGCGGGCAAAATGCCGCGCCAGAAAACATTCGGGTAAACCACCGCGCCGCGTCCGAGGATGCTGCCGGGGTTCAGCACGGCGTTGCAGCCGGCTTCCGCGCCGTCGCCCAGCAGCGCGCCAAACTTGCGCAGACCGGTGTCGAAGGGCGCGCCGTCAATCTCGACAAGGATGTTGCCGGGGAAAAGTTTGAAGTTGGAAATCTTCACGCCCGCGCCGAGGTGCGCCTTGTGGCCGAGGATGGAGTCGCCGATGTAATTGAAGTGCGGCACCTGCGCGCCGTTGAAGAGCAGCGAGTTTTTCAGCTCGGACGAATTGCCGACGACGCAGCCGTCGCCGAGGATGACGTTTTCGCGGATGTAGGCGTTGTGGCGGATCTGGCAATTTTTTCCGATGATGGACGGACCTTTGATCATCACGCCAGGTTCAACGACGGTGCCTTCGCCGATGAAAACTTTTTCACCGATGCTCGCGCCGGGAAATCGTCTGGGCGGATTTTGTCGCGGCATTTGCGCGAGATGGGCTTCAAATTTCTTGAGCGCGTCCCACGCGAATTCGCAACCGTTGAAGATGATGGCATGCTCGGTTTGCGCGAGGTCAAACAGGTCGGCTGGTTTGAACATGACGCGAGATTAATAAATTTGTGCGCGCCAGAAAAGCGAAATGGTTCCGGCGGCGACAAACCCACGCTTCATCGGCACCGCATTCGTCATGCGCGGCGGCACACCGAAATATAAAAGTCTGAAGCAAAAGCTTCGGGCTTGGTTTCCAACCGATTTTTGTTACGGCAGAATGTGGGGCTGGCTGGCCAGGGTTCTCAATGAGCAAACCGGATTCGTGCCGACGAGGGCCAACGTGTAAGTCCCACCAGCCGGACAAGGCGGAATGCTGCTCGCCGAGTTCAACTTGATGTAAGGTGTCAAGTCGGTCGGGTAGTTGATGGCGGTACCGGTGGTTTTCCGGTTTTCCAACGCGAACTGGTTGGCCGCCGCGTCAATCTGGCGGAGGTTGTTGATGCAGGCGTTTTGTTGCGAGGTGGCGCGGGCTTTCACAAAGTTCGGAATCGCGATCGCTGCCAGCAAACCGATGATGGCGACGACAATCATGATTTCCACTAGTGTGAAACCTGCACGGAGTTTGTTATGTCTTTTTTTCATACGCATTATGTCTGTTTTATGTACACTACTTGCCGTCGGCGTGAACAAGGCAGCAGGCGTTGTATTTATGAATGCATTGAATGTCCACTAATTGCCTGCTGCCACCGCAGCTTGGCTGTTGTAAAGCAAACGTAGCTCCAAGGTGCAATTTCGACTTGTAGAGCTTGGCCTAAACGTTATGTAGGGTGACACCTTACATTGGCTCACACGCTTCACTTTTATTTTCCCTGCTGGTTTTCGTGCCAGCGGATGGCTTCGCGCAGGAGTTCGGTGACGTTGGTGAGATTTAATTTTTCCTTGATGCGGGCGCAGTCGGCCTGCACCGTTTTGAAACCGATGTGCAAATGTTCGGCGATCTGCCGGGTCGTGTAGCCGCGCCCGAGCAATTGAAACACTTCCAGTTCGCGGTCGCTCAATTGCTGGACGGGAGATTCGACGGTCGCGGAATGGCCCTCGAGAAATTTTTCCGCCATCTGCGCGGTGATTTTTTCGCTGACATAGATTTTTCCCGCGAGCACGGCGCGGATGGCCTGAAGGATTTTTTTGGTCGCCTCACGTTTCATGATGTAGCCGCGCGCGCCCGCGCGCAGGGCGCGCTCGGCGTAGAGCGCCTCGTCGTGCATGGAAAGCACGATGGCCGCCACGGCGGGATAGGCGGCCCTGATGTTTTTCAGCAACTCAATGCCCGAACCGCCTTCCAGCGAGAGGTCCACAATGGCGATATCCGGTCGGGCTGTGCCGATCAAAGCAAACGCCTCGGGCGCGTTGACCGCCTCGCCGCAAATCTGCAGGTCCGTTTGTTCGTTGATCAAGTTGGCGAGCCATTCGCGCACCAGCGGATGATCGTCCACGAGCAGAATTTTATTTTTGTGCGGCATGAATTTCCGGAAAGATCACAGGAGTGGAAGGCAGCCGGCACTGGACCCGCATGCCATGGCCGGACAGACGTTCGATTTTGAAACTCGCGCCGATCATGCTGGCGCGATAGGCCATGATGTGTAATCCCATGCCCTTGTTATTTTCACGGCTTTGCGCCAGGCCGGTTCCATCGTCGCTGATGGACAAGACGGTTTCGCCGTTCGCAACTTCCAGACGGATGACAATATGTTTTGCTTGGCCGTGTTTCACGGCGTTGCTGATCGCCTCCTGCGCGATGCGATACAAATGAATGTTAACGCCAGCGTCAAAAGGCAGAAGCGCGGTTCGGGAAGGACACTCCAGCTGGCAGAAAATTTTAAACCGTTCAGTCGTGTTGGCGGCCAGTTCGCGCAGGCCGTCGAGAATTCCCTCCGACTGCATTTCGACCGGATGCAGGCTGCGCGCCAGCATGCGGGTCAGGTCAATCGCCTCTTCGACCAGCTCCACCAGATGATTCGCCGCCGCCGCTTCCGAAACGGATTTCTCCGCCAGTTTTTGCGTGAGCAGTTGTCCCGCCAATGCCGTCCCGGTCAGGTGCTGGCACAAACTGTCGTGCAAATCCTGCCCGATGCGCCGCTGTTCGCGCTCCGTGGTTTCCAGCAACTCCTTTTCCAGGCGCCGGCGCTCCTGCATTTCCCGGGTCAGCGCCGCTGTCCGCTGCCGCACGCGCTCATCCAGTTCCTTGTATAATTTCAGCAAGCCCACAATGACGAGGTAAAGCACAAAAACGACGGCGGCGTTCCACAGCGGGATCAGTGAATTCGAAAAATGCGCGCCCGCCGCAAGATTGCTCACGCGCCAAGTGATCACGCTCAACACA
>CAXUBD010000176.1:0-362 GCA_964249225.1 uncultured Verrucomicrobiota bacterium
AACCAGCTCGCACCGCTGGCGAAAAGCCCGTGGCCCATGTTCCGCGCCAATCCGCAGCACACCGGGCGTGTGCAAAAATAGATTGAACAGAAGGGAACGAAGAAAACAGAGAAAATAATTTAATTTCCCAAATCAAATCTGAATTAAAAAAGCCTTCGTTCCCTCCGTTTTCTTCAGTTAAAGTCTTTCGCGTCCGCCGAAGCCGGTTTCCAAGTCGTGCCAGAATTCGATGTCTTCCTCGTCGGATTCCCAGCAAAGAAAAACTTCCTTGCCGCCCATGATCGCCGGAAAATCAACCAGCCCGCGCGACAAATCCTTGATGAAAATCCGGCGGCGTTGAAATTCGGCGAGCACTTCCTGCA
>CAXUBD010000176.1:372-5881 GCA_964249225.1 uncultured Verrucomicrobiota bacterium
AATCCAACTGTTCACCGTCTCGCCGCCGATGTCGTTGCCCTGCTCCGTCATGCCGCTCAAACGTTTTTCAAAGCGCTGCAAATCCTCGCGCAGCCGGTTGAGCCGTTCGAGCCATTGGCGGATTTGCGGCAGCAACGCGCGCGCTTGCGCGAGCGTGTAATGTTTGTCGAAACGATGTTTCATCGGCGGAAATTTGCGTTCGCCAAAAAAACGTTCGCGGGCGGCTGCCAGGAGCGATCGCCCGCGAACGGATGAATTGAATCGCAATGCAGAATTACTTCTGCCAGGTGCGCTTCTTGTGACGATTCAAGCGCAGCTTCTTGCGGCGTTTATGTTTGTTAATTTTCGCTTTGCGACGTTTTTTAATGGAACCCATATATTGTTTCTATTCAAGTAACGGAGAATCGGCCCGATGCCAATCAAATTTTTAGTATTACTGCGTTCAATACACCACTTTGTTCAGCGGATATTCGATTATGCCTTCCGCGCCGGCGGCCTTAAGTTGCGGAATCAACTCGCGCGCGACGTGCTCGTCAATGATCGTTTCCACGGCCACCCAGCCTTTCAGACTCAAATTGGAAATCGTCGGATTGCGCAACGCGGGCAATGCTTTCAACAGCGACGCCAGATTTTTTTCCGCGATGTTCATTTTCAAGCCGACCTTCGCCTCGGCGTCCAGCGCGCCTTTGAGCAACAACGCCATCGTCTCGATTTTTTTGCGCTTCCACGGATTTTCCCACGTGTCCAGATTAGCGATCAGGCGCGGCGTGGAAACGAGCAGTTCATCCACGATGCGCAGATTGTTCGCCTTGAGCGACGATCCGGTCTCGGTGACTTCGACAATCGCGTCCACCAGTTCGTGCGCCTTCACTTCCGTCGCGCCCCACGAAAATTCCACCTCGGCCTTCACGCCGTTTTTCTTGAGATATTTTTTGGTCAGGTTGACGACTTCGGTGGCGATGCGTTTGCCCTGCAAATCTTTCACGGATTTCACCGGTGAATTTTCCGGCACGCACAGCACCCAGCGCGCGGGCCGGCGCGACACTTTGCTGAACAAAAATTCTCCGACCTCGTGCACCTTCGAGCCATTCTCGATGATCCAATCGTAGCCCGTAATGCCGCAATCGAGGTAACCATGTTCGACGTAACGGCTGATTTCCTGCGCGCGGATCAGGCGGATTTCCAGTTCCTTGTCGTCCACATACGGCACGTAGGAACGGCTGCTCACGGAAATGTTGTAGCCCGCCTTGGCCATTTTTTCGATGGTGGCGTCCTGCAAACTGCCTTTCGGCAGACCAAATTTTAATTTTTTACTCATTTCATTTTTGCCACAGAGACACAGAGCGCCGCGTTAAAACAAAATTTCGCCTGGGCCTCGGGGCCTCGGTGGCAATTATTCTCTTTTGCTTCCCCAAATCCCGTTTCACGCGCTGACGCGAATATTTCTTTGCTGAAGATTTCACGCGCGTGACGGGGTTAATCTGCCAACTCCGGCGCGGCAACGCCACTTTCTTCTTTGGCGGCTTTTTCATTTTACGCTTTCAATTTCCCAATCGTCGCCGCTTTTTTTCAAATCAAAACTGTAAAATCCCGAAACAGCGGGACCCGCGAACCACTTGCCGATCGCTTGAACCGTGTCACCTTCCGGGTCAAGCGCGTCCACGCTCAAAATCATCGCCGGCTGGCCCGTTTCCTTGTCCAGCGGCGTGCGGCCCGGACGCAACTCCGCGCGATAATCCGGCTTGACCGGCGGAATGTGATTCGGAAATTTTTTGATCAATGCCGCGATCTCCGCAACGTCGCCTTGCAGAAAAATCGCCGAATACTCGCCATCGTCCCAGAAATGCCGCTGCAACAGATAAGAATAAATTACGACTTCGACTTTGATCAAATCCTGTTTGTCCAATTTTTTCGCCGGCGCGGGAATCACGGCGGCGGCGGAACGTTCCTGCGCTTGCGAGTGTTCGTCGCTGAAAACAATTTTTTCTTTGTTTGCGGCGCAACCCGCGACCAGCCACGCGAGCAACAGCGAAAATATAATTTGGAGTTTGGTCGTCAAAATTTTAAACCGTGTTGATCGGTGTCATCCTGTTGGTCATTTTTTCCAAATCACGCGTCGCCCTCGCACGGAAATCTCCCTGCGCGCAATCGCGGCGACGCATTTGGGATACAACTCATGCTCCGCCGCGTGAATCCGTTGGTGCAAACTTTCAGCCGTGTCACTGTCCAGCACTGGCACGGTCTGTTGGCCGATGATCGGTCCGGCATCCACGCCTGCGTCCACAAAATGCACCGTGCAACCAGTGACTTTCACGCCATGGTCCAGCGCCTGTTTCCACGCTTCAAGTCCGGGAAACGACGGCAGCAGCGACGGATGGACATTTACAATCCGCCCTTCAAATTCGCGCAAAAATTCTCCCTTTAACACGCTCATGAAACCCGCGAGCACGATCAAATCCACTTTCGCCTCGCGTAAAACTTTCACAAATTCAAGTTCTGCTTCTTCTTCCAATTTCGTGCGGAATTTTCCCGGCGGGATGAATTGCGCCGGAATTTTCCGTGCGCATGCTTGCGCAAGAATTCCCGCGTTTTCGACATCGCTCAAAACGACGGCGATTTCCGCCGGAATTTTCCCGGCGGCGCACGCATCGGCAATCGCGGCAAAGTTCGAGCCTTTGCCGGAGCCGAGAACGCCGAGTCGAAATTTATTGCTCACTGCGATTTGAATAACAGAGCGAATCGGCAAAAGCAATTTCTCACACGCCGCCAAACCTTCGATGCCGCCGCGCATATTCCTCCAGCGCGGCGAAAAATTGCGGCTTGCGGAAATCCGGCCAGAGTGTTGGCGTGATGACGAGTTCGGCGTAGGAAATTTGCCACAGCAAAAAATTGCTCACGCGCATTTCACCGCTCGTGCGAATCAACAAATCCGGATCGGGAATTCCGCGCGTCCACAGATTTTCGGAAATGATTTTTTCGGTGATGTCGGCGGATTCAAGTTTTCCCGATTTCACTTTCTCGGCGATCGCGCGCACGGCCTCGACGATTTCAATCCGGCTGCCGTAGCTCAACGCCATCACGAGCGTCAGGCCGTTGTTTTTGGAAAGCGTCGCGATTGATTTCCGCAGATGTTCCTGCACGTTTTCCGGCAGGCGATAAATCTGGCCGATGACTTCGAGACGCACGTTGCTTTTGTTCAACTCCGGCGTTTCGCTTTTGAGATAGTGGACGAGATATTTCATCAACGCGTCCACTTCGTCCTTGGGACGGTTCCAATTCTCCGCCGAAAAAGCGTAGAGCGTGAGATACTTGATGCCGACCTCGCCCGCCGCGCGAATGATTTCCCGCGCCGAATCCGCGCCGCGCCGATGTCCCTCGACGCGCGGCAAGCCGTGCTGCTTGGCCCAGCGGCCGTTGCCGTCCATGATGACGGCGACGTGCTGCGGCAACGACGCGCGGGCTTCGGCGCTCAAATGAACTTGTGCACTCACACAAAAATCGTCTGCTCCCGTGCCGGCCCGATGGACGCGATGAACAATTTTGCATTCGTCAGTTCCGCGATCGCCTTCAGATACGCGCGCGCTTTCGGCGGCAGGTCGGCGAACTTGCGCGCCTTGTCCGTCGGCGTGCGCCAGCCTTCAAATTCCACATAGACCGGTTCGCATTCGGCGAGCACCTGCGCGTCGTTCGGCACGAAGTCGTATTGTTTCCTGCCGTGACGATACGCGACGCAGACCTTGATCGTCTCAACCGTGTCGAGGCCGTCGAGATTCGTGATGGCGAGATCGTCAATGCCATTGACCATCGTCGCGTGGCGCGTGGCGACGGAATCGAACCAGCCGCAGCGTCGCGCGCGTCCGGTCGTCGCGCCGAATTCGCGGCCCATGCCGTGCAGCAGGTCGGAAATTTCCTGGTTCTCCGTCGGCAACGGCCCTTCGCCGACGCGCGTCGTGTAAGCCTTCATCACGCCGACGACGCGGTCCATGCGATGCGGCGGCACGCCCGAACCCGTGCAGGCGCCGCCCGCCGTCGTGTTCGACGACGTGACGAACGGATACGTGCCGTGGTCAATGTCGAGAAAAGTTCCCTGCGCGCCTTCAAATAAAATGTTCGCGTCCTCGCGCATCGCGTGATGCAAAAGGACAACGGTGTTTTGAACGAACGGCTTGAGAAATTTTCCAGCGGCGAGATATTCCGCGAAAACTTTTTTGAACGAAAGCGTTTTCGCGCCGAGCGATTTGAGGACGATGTTGTTTTCCTGGATGCGCCGCGAAAGTTTTTCTTCCAGTCGTGCCGGATCAACCAAATCATTCACGCGCAAACCGACGCGCGCCGCCTTGTCGCCGTAAGCCGGGCCGATGCCGCGCTTGGTCGTGCCGATTTTATTTTTGCCCTTGAGCACTTCGCGCTGTGCATCCAGTTCGCGATGATACGGAAACACGACGTGCGCCGTTTCACTCAAGACGAAATTCTTCGGCGTAACTTTGACGCCGATTTTTTGCAGACCCACAATTTCTTCGACGAGGCCAATCGGATCAACGACCACGCCGTTGCCGATGACGCATAATTTGTTTTTGCGCAAAATGCCAGACGGCACGAGATGCAGGACGTATTTTTTGGGGCCGAGAAAAACCGTGTGGCCGGCGTTGTTGCCGCCGGCGTAGCGGACGACGATGTCCGCCGACTCGGTGAGCACGTCAATGATTTTGCCTTTGCCTTCATCGCCCCACTGGGCGCCGACGAGAATTGTGTTTGCCATAAAGTGTTTAAAAATCTTATCCGGCGCAGCAGCGCCGCCCTACCGCGACAATAAAAATCCCCGAACTTTCATTCGGGGCAAAGCGCAGGGTCTTTGCCGGAAGAAATTAGAAAAGGGATGAACGGGTGTCAATCTCACAAAAACATTTGGTTTTTTAGCATCAGACTGACATTTTGCGAAGGCGCGCCGTTTTAGTTTGCCCGGATTGGGAGAAAAAATTAAGAAACCCATCGGCTGGTTCTGTCGGTTTCGGACCCAAAGTTTCCGCATGGCCGCTCTCAAAGGCATGGTAGGGTTTTACCCCATATCCAAAGTTGAGCGCCTCCCATAATATTTGCCAATATGCAGGCCGCCAAAAATTGGCGGCAAACCAGCAGAACCAACCAAGAGGGAAATTATGGCCGAAGCCGACAAAACCGCCGGATTGAACATCACGCGCGAGCAGTTGCTCCAAATGTTGAACGAAGATTTAGTGCGCGAATTCCAGGCGATGATCGAAGTCAACCGGCATATTGATTTTCTCAACGACCAGACGGAAGCGATGTCCGAGCCGGTCAAAACCGCAAACGTCCCCGTCCAAATCCTGCGCACCGTTTTGGAGAATGAACGGAAAATGGCGCAACATTACCGCGAACGCCTGCGTCAGGCCGAAGCGATGGGAGAATTTGAACTCTGTGAAATCTTGCGCGCCATCATCGCGCAGCAGCATGAAATTGAACTGTGCGCCATCCTGGACGGCAACATGCCGCC
>CAXUBD010000177.1:0-3055 GCA_964249225.1 uncultured Verrucomicrobiota bacterium
GCTCTTGGTTCTGATACAAATCAATTTCACTGCATTAGTGCTGATATTCAAACTGCATTCTCACCAGATGGAGAATGGTTTTTTACATTTTTTTCTACAAACTCAAAGCCAAAATGGGTTACAGTTGAATTCAACGGCAAGGTTCATGTCGAAGATATAATTCTTCGATAATATGAAAATAAAACTCTACCGAGAATTGGCACTTTGTTCAATTGCTTTATTGTTCGGTATAAAAACGTATGGCGATGATAATCTCCAAGCACGCATAAGTTCGGCTCAAGCTGAAGGCTCCCATGAAAAAAACAAAATCATCTGTTTGGCATTTCTGTTTTGCGCCGGAACTTTATTTTGCAAGCTCTTTCGTTCCATATGATAAAGCAAAACCGCCAACTCTTCCATTGCTAGCCCTTTGGTTCCATATGTCAAATCAAAGTCGCCGAGCCTCTTATAATATAATTGATTGTTCTGGCGTTGCCTCGGTTTGGCGAATAACCACAAAATGCGCTGAATAATTAAACTTTTCCCGTAAAAGCCCCGGACGGATTTTGGCGTGAAGCACGTGCGCTAGAATCCGCCTTTTTCTTTTTGCACCAAGATTTTTCAAATTGCATCATGGCTATTTCGCTGCACAAAGAGCCGTTTCCGTTGCCAAAGGCCGTTTATTTTTTCTTCAATTTGAGCTGCGCCAACCATTCAAGTTGTCCCCTGCCCGGCCAGCGCGTTGTCCACAATTTTCTGTGCCTCGCTCACGATCAGTTGCAGATGTTTTTCGTCGCGGAAACTTTCCGCGTAAATCTTGTAAATGTTTTCCGTGCCGGACGGACGTGCCGCGAACCAGCCGCTCGCCGTCACGACTTTCAAGCCGCCGATGGCCGCGTTGTTGCCCGGCGCGCGCGTCAGTTTTGCAGTGATCGCATCGTCGGCCAAATCGGATTCCTTCACCGCTTCGGGCGAAAGTTTGGACAACTTTGCTTTTTGCTCCGTTGTCGCCGTCGCGTCAATGCGCGTGTAAAACGGCGTGCCGAATTCCGCCGTCAGTTCGCGATAATGTTCGCCCGGGTCTTTGCCGGTGACGGCGGTGATTTCCGCCGCGAGCAAATCCATGATCGGGCCGTCCTTGTCGGTCGTCCATACCGTGCCGTCGCGCCGGAGAAAACTTGCGCCCGCGCTTTCTTCGCCGCCGAAACCGAACGAGCCGTCGAACAATCCGGGCGCAAACCATTTGAAACCGACCGGCACTTCGCACAATTTGCGGCCAAGCTTTGCGACCACGCGATCAATCATGCTGCTGCTCACGAGTGTTTTGCCAATCGCCACGTCCGCCTTCCACTGCGGACGATGTGTGAGCAAATAGCCAATCGCCACCGCGAGATAATAATTTGGATTCATCAATCCGGCGGACGGCGTGACGATGCCATGCCGGTCGGAATCCGGATCGTTGGCGAATGCGACCTGATATTGGTTTTTCAAGCCGACGAGGCTCGCCATCACATACGGGCTGGAACAATCCATGCGGATTTTCCCGTCATGATCCACCGACATGAACGAAAACTGCGGGTCGAGTTTCGGATTCACGACCTTGATGTCGAGTTTGTAAATCGAATTGATCGGCTCCCAATAAGGCAACGCCGCGCCACCGAGCGGGTCAACGCCGAGCTTCAAACCGGCGCTGCGAACCGCGTCCATGTCCACGACATTTTTCAAATCCTCGACGTAAGGCAAAATGAAATCAATCTCGTGCGTGGTCGCGGCTTTCAATGCCGCAGAAAACGGCACGCGCTTCACGCCGGAATTATTTCCGCGCAACAATTCGTTCGCGCGATCCTGCACCCATTTCGTCACGTCAGTGTCGGCGGGGCCGCCGTTGGTCGGATTATATTTGAAGCCGCCGTCTTCCGGCGGATTGTGCGACGGCGTGATGACGATGCCGTCGGCGAGACCGGTTTTGCGCCCGCGATTGTGAACGATGATGGCGCGCGAAATCACCGGCGTCGGCGTCACGCCGTCATTTTTTTGGATAACAGTTTCAACGCCGTTCGCCGCGAGCACTTCGAGCGCGGTGCGTTGCGCGGGCGACGAGAGCGCGTGCGTGTCCTTACCCATTTGCAACGGGCCGTTGATGTTTTGGCCGCGACGGTAATCGCAAATCGCCTGCGTGATGGCGAGGATGTGCGCCTCGGTGAATGTGCCGTTGAGCGACGTGCCGCGATGCCCGCTCGTGCCGAAGCTGACGAGCTGCGTCGCGTCGCTCATGTCGGGCTTGCGCTCGTGGTAATCGCGTTCGAGCCGCGCTAAGTCCACGAGCAATTCTTTGGGCGCCGGTTTGCCTGCAAGGGGTGAAAACGCCATGATTTGATCTTTCTTTGTCCTTAAGATGCGGAATTTATCATTGATTTTCTTTGCACGATATTTTTACCAGACAGCGCGGACAAGAAAAAATAAATTCATCCCATCTTTTTTTCCGTGGCGGCTTGCCCGTCGGGCATAGACTGAATTCGACTTCCAATTGGCGCAAATGGGAAAACCTAAAAAAACCGGCAAAAGAATCATTCTCTTGCCGGTCACGGAAAATATATCGTCGGAATGTTATTGCCGGTTTCAGCAGTATTTTATTTGGTCACCCAATAAAAAGACTGTTCAATAGGCGTTTTGCTGACGAAGAAATGTCATGAATATGATGCGAAAATCCAGGAAGATGCTCCAATTCTCCACATACCAGATGTCATAACGGATGCGTTCATCCAAGCTGGTGTTGCCGCGCCAGCCGTTGACTTGCGCCCAGCCACTCATACCCGGCAGACAGGTGTGGCGGGTCTGATAATGCGGGACGGTATATTTGAAATGATGGATCAATTCCGGACGTTCCGGTCGCGGGCCGATCAAACTCATGTCGCCTTTAAGCACGTTCCAAAACTGGGGAATCTCGTCAATGTTCCATTTGCGCATGAACGCACCGATCTTGAGCCGGCGCGGATCATTTTCCATGGCCCAACGCGCTTTCCCGCCGCCTTCCGCGTCCATTCGCATGCTGCGGATCTTGAAGATTGCAAATAAC
>CAXUBD010000177.1:3065-5862 GCA_964249225.1 uncultured Verrucomicrobiota bacterium
CCGTCCGTGACGACCCGATCGCATTTGCCGATATAAAATCGGGCCGGGCGATTCCCAATAAACCAGCGCCCCGAAGAACACGATCAACGGCATTGAAAACAACAGGCCAACGCTTGCCCCCAAAATATCCAAAGCACGTTTGATGAGCCGGTTTTGATAGCCATTCAATGGCAGGGAATCCACTCCCAGCACCGAAACTCCACCGACCACGCTGGGACGCAGGCCGGAAATCAAAATCTCGAAGAAATGCGGCACCATCTTGAATTCAACATGCTCACGTTCGCAGATTTTAGCCACAAACGAAACGCCTTCGCGTTGCAAGATTTCTGATTCCGTGAGCACGGCGACATCAATCCCCTGACTTTGCAAAATCTCCTCCAATTCATGCAGGGAACCCAGCCGGTAATCCTGCAATTCTCCCGTCCGGTTTGGCTTGTTGCCTTGAATCCAGCCGGTAAATTCCATGTCGGAATTTTGTCCTAGTTTTTCTTTGATCCGGATGGTTTCCGGTCCCGCCCCGACCACGACCAGTCGTTTGCGCAAACGCAAAGCCAGCGCGGGATGCCGCAGCACGCGGCTTAATAAAAATCGCCAGATGCAAATCGTGAGAAAAATAAAAATCCACGCGCAGATGACAAATGCCCGGGAGATGGGCGGAGTCGTTCGGACCGCCAAGGTGATGCCAATAAATGCGAACAGACACAAACTCAAAATCACGATGAACCGGCCCAGATATTTTCGCGGCGAGATCAAATCTTTGTAGCGATAGGAAACTTTGCTCACCAAGCCGCAAAATACCACCGCTGAACCGAATAAAATCAATTTCCAATAATCCGAAATAACCGGAGTCATCGTGCCCGCCTTCACGGCGAAGATCCATCCGCTTTGATATCGCAGCCAGAAGGCGAGAGCGAAACCCATCAAAATCATGGCCAGATCCCCTGCAACCGCCGCCAAAGATGTGATGCCTTCGCATCGCGCGCGCCGATGACGCAGGGCTTGAGGAACGGGCGTCGTAGTGTGACTCATAAAATTCCCAATCTTCGGAAAAGATCCCTGCCCTTTGATCGCGGGAACACTTAATGGAATAATATCCTGCATTGCTAGAATTTTAGTTTGGAAGCGCCATTTGAACGAGCCTTAAAGCAAAATCGCCCATGCAAATTCGTGCAATCAGCACTCGCCTTTGACATGCCCGAACGGCGTTGATAAGAACAAAAAAACGCCGGGAAAGAAAAGCGGTCAAGCTGATTTCAGCCAACTTCAAGCAAAAAAAAATTTCCTTGAAGCATTTGCAGCCAAATTCAACCATCGAATTGAGTTTCCACTTATGGCTAATGTTCAAACCCTTCATATTAGAATAAATGAGTTAGCGCCCAGCTCCAATCTCTGAATAAGATTCAAACATGTCCCAATTCAATTGTCAAATGTTTTTTAAACAAGCGTGATTGTAATTCCTAATTACAGGCATATCCGAAATGACACCCACCAGCCAGCGGAACAATGCTGCAGTTCCAACCGGCGCGCTTCCTCATACAACATAAAAACGGGAGAAAAATCTTTTCCCATAAAGTTGAATTCCACTTAACGATTCTGATACCAGTTCCAGCGTGGCGGCGACTTTTACTGTGCAATATTTTTGAAATCAGCGTGCCTTAAAGCGCATCTGGCACCGCATCGGCCAGCCAGCGCAGTGATTAGCAAACCGATCAGCAGGGCGAAGAACGACCACATGGCGGCGCAGGAAAGACTTCTGGCCGCCTTTTCAGTGGCTTCCCTGGATTTTTTTTCGGCCGTCATCTTGAGATTGTCCAGTTACGCCTTAAGATTTTGGTAAGAAGTCATCCAGTCATCCACCGTCCTCGTGGCGTCCACTTCAGACATTTGCGTATAATCCACTAAAGATTTTATTACCTCGGCGCGGTTTTCTGGTGAGGCGGGATCATTGCCGGGCGCAAATAGTTTTGTCACTGCAAACCCAACCTCGCGATTGGCGCGGGTTGCCGCCTTGGGCGTTGCATTAGTAGGAATGGATTGGACGGCTTCTTCAATGAAGCTGCCAAGCTGATCGCTGCTGCGTTTAATGCCCTCTTTTGCCAAATCTCCCGTACCCGCCGCCACCGCCTTGCCGCCGATTCCCAGTCCCTCACCTAAAACTTTCAATGCGCCGCCCATTACCATTCCCGTGCCGGCGGTTAGCAAAAGCAAGGAGATGATCAAAGTGAGGCTCCAGACCAGAATCCCATGAGCAAAGCCGCTGTGAAGCGAATGGGAAAAACGACCGGCGATAAATCCGCCGAACGCCAAGGCAACCAGCGCGCACAAACTCCAGACAATGGCCGCACCGACACTGAAATGCGTGGCGGGATTCGTGTCCGTCAGCGGGGTGAACGTTGCCAGCCCGGCACCTACGCCCAAGGCGGTCAGGAGCAAATGAATTCCCACGGCAGCGACTGTTCCACCGATGATTGCCTTCCAGCATAACGAGGGTAGCAGACGTCCTTCATAGGGAGTTGTAATGGTTTCAGTGACGGGAACGATGGATTCATTTTTCATATCTGATAGTGGGTTGTTAAAGTGAAAAATTGGAATTACTTTTAATCTTTTTTAATCCTTATTGAAATACTGGCTTGTTCGAAGACATGGGGGTATAACCGTCTCATGGCTTGCAGTTAATTTCATGGTGGCTATGATCCGGTTTGCGTTTTAAAATGTGATTCAGATTCTTTTTTTTATTCATAAAAAAGTTATTGGAATATTTTTAGACATGACCGTTTCGAGCGTGATGTCGAGGCCG
>CAXUBD010000178.1:0-3605 GCA_964249225.1 uncultured Verrucomicrobiota bacterium
TGAATTTCGCCGAGCGGCATCAGCAGCAAATGATGATTCCGAAAACCAACGACCTCCGCGAGCGTTTCGCCGTCATGCCGCGCGGATTGAATGCGGCAAACTTCGCCCATCGCGGCGAGTGGACCTTCCGACTCGACGACGAGGCCGATCAATTGCACGACGCGCCCGCACGTCTCGGTCACGCGCGCCTCGCGCACGCGCCGCGCGGCGTTTTGCAAACGGTTCGACGGACATGAAATCGTCGGCGTCATGCGTTCAAGGTTTTTCGCAATTGTTCCAGCTTCGTTTCGCGCCGCGCGTCAATCATGCCGAACCGCGTCTGCACGATGCCGCCGCCGCGCGTGACTTCGGACGCGCCCGCGAACCGCAGCGGCCCGGTTTCCGGCAAACCGTTCAGCAACGGCGATTCGTGTTTACGCAGCAGCGCCAAATCGTCGGGATGAAGTTGAATCACAATTTCCGCCGTATCCTCGACTTGCCGCAACGCTTCGCGCACGACGGCTTCGACCATTTGCGAATCAATCGGCAGACCGGCGACAATTTTTTGCGCGGATTCCAGCGCGAGATTGATCAGCATGGATTCCGTTTCCTGAATCATCTGCGGCAAGGTCCGTTGCAGCGAATTCACGACGCCGTTTTGCAGCTCGACCATTTCGTTGCGCTGTTGCAAAAGTTGTTCGCCCAGCGCGCGCTCGCCGTCGCGCCGGCCGTTTTCGTAGGCGGCTTCTTCGCGCTCGCGCAGGTGCGCCTCCCAATCTTGCGACGGCGCTTTCGTGAGCAGCCGCACGTCGCGAAGCGTCTGCGTGAGCGTGATGGAATCAGACCATTTCATATTCGGCCTCGCTGGAATTGGTCGAGCCCAGTTCGATTTCGCCTTCGGCTTCGAGTTTGCGCACGGCGTCAATGATGCGGAATTGCGCGGCCTCGATGTCGCGCATTTTCACGTGGCCGAGAAACGCCATTTCTTCCTGCACGGATTCGGCGGCACGGCGCGAAATGTTCGAGAGCAATAATTTCTTGAGCGGTTCGCTGCATTTTTTGAGCGAGACGGTGAGGTCGCGCATTTCGATTTCGCGCATGATGCGCTGGATATACGGCGGATCGAGCAGCAGCAAATCCTCGAACGTGAACATTTTTTTGCGGATGGCCTGGAACAATTCGGGATTACGCTCCTCAATTCCAGTCAGCAAAGTGCGGCTGACAGTCTTGTCCATCGCGTTCAGCAAATCCGCCACGCTTGTGATACCGCCGGTTTGCGTCAAGGCGCGCGTTTGTTTTACGCCGAGCTTGGCGTTCAAAACGTCCATGACTTTTTCGCCGACTTCAACCGGCGTCGGCGCAAGAATCGCGAGGCGTTCGATGACTTGATCGCGTTGCTCGACGCGCAACAGGTTCAAAACTTGCGCGGCTTTTTCCGGCGAAAGATGGCTGATGATAAACGTAATGGCTTGAACCTGTTCGTCGCGCAGCAGATTAAAAATATGGCGCGGGTCCATGTCGGCGATGACTTGCATCGCGCCGATCGGCGCGCGCGTGGACGTGACGCGGCTCAAAACGTCGCTCGCCTTGAAACTGCCGAACGCTTTTTCGAGCGTGTTGCGCGTGGCCTCGACGCCGGCGGAAACCGACGTACTCGCGGAAACGGCGACCTCGGAAAATTCCATCAAGATTTCCTGCTGCTGTTCGCGCGTGATGAGATTGAAGCGCGCCATTTCGCGCGAGATCGCCTCGATTTCGCGCGGCTGAAATTGTTTCAAAATGACAGCGGCACTGTCCGAGCCGAGCATGACGAGCAGCGCAGCGAGCTTTTGCGTTTTTGTCAGCGCGCCGCTTTCGGTCGTGGCTTCGGTGGTTTCAAGGGTTGCGGCCATGATTTTAATTTTGTTCGGGCGTCCGGCCTTTGGTCATCCAATCGCGGATGGCCTGCGTCATGTTGGCCGGATTTTCTTTGATCAAACGGTTCAGCACGTCCACGGTCACGACGTCGGGCTGCGGCTCAAATTCGCCGAACTTGCCGTGGCCATTCCCATTTCCATTGCCGTTCTGTTTTGCGATCAAGCGGCCAACGGGAACGCCGATGGGAATTTCCTGAACCGGCGTGCTTTTAAACAGACGCAGCAAAATGAACAACGCCACAATTCCAAGCGCGGGATAAACGGAATTGCGCGCGAGCGTCACCCAGAAATCAGTTTTTTGCTGCTGATCCAATTCCTTCGTGATGTTGTCGGCGAAATCGTTGTTGAACGGCAATTCTTCCAGCGCAATCGTATCGCCGCGCGTCGTGTCAATGCCGACGGCGCTGGAAACAATGTCCTGAAGTTTTTTCAAATCTTCCGGTGAACGATTGACGATCTTACGATCATCGCCCGTGCCTTGAAACTGCGCGGCGACGGTGACGGAAGCGTCCAGCCTTTTTATTCCACCAGCCGCTTGAACCGTGCTGCTCGTAGTTTTTCCGATTTCGTATTCGACCGTCGAAGTCGTCGTGTGATTTTGCGTATTGTTGACGGGCGCGGCGGCGGTTTGGGTTGAATTCGTTGTCGTCGTCGTGTTCGCCGAAATTCCCACGGGCGAAGAACTCGTCGTCGTGGAAGAATCCGTGGTCTGGTCGTTTTTGGTTTGCGTGCGGATGACCTGGCCGGCGGGATCAAATTTTTCGTCCGTGCGCGTGAGCGTGTCGTAATTGATGTCGGCGGAAATGCGCACGATGGCCTGGCCGGGGCCGAGAACTTTGTCGAGCATGTCCTGCGCTTTTTTGGCGAGATATTGTTCGAGGTTGCGGCGCGCGGCGAGTTGCGTGCTGGTCAAACCTGTGAGCGAATCGTCGTCCGTGTTTTCAGAAAGCACATTTCCAAGATTGTCCACGACGCTGACGTGATTGGGCTTGAGACCTTCAACGGAATTGGCGACGAGAAAACGGATGGAGTTGATGGATTGCGGTTGCAATTGCGAATTGCCTCGCACGTGGACAAAAACCGACGCGGTCGGATAAGTATTTTTGTCGAGCAACAAACGGTTTTCCGGCAGCACGATCATCACGCGCGCAGATTGCACTTCATCAATCTGGCTGATCGTGCGCGCGAGTTCGCCCTGAATGGCGCGGGTGTAATTTGCGCGCTGCACAAAATCCGAGATGCCGAAATTCGCCTTGTCGAAAATCTCAAAACCCACGCCGTCGCCGCTCGGAATGCCGCGACCGGCGAGTTGCATCCGCATCGCATAAACTTTGTCCGAAGGCACGAGGATCGAACCGCCGCTGCCCGATTTGTAAGGCACTTTGGCATCGTCAAGCGCGGCGGTAACTTTGGCCGCTTCCGTGTCGGAAAGTCCGCCGTAAAGCAAACCGTAATCGGCGTGCGACGACCAAAACGCGACCGCGCCGAGTCCCGCGACCAGCACAAAAGTCGCGGCGGCGACATTGATACGCTGGCTCGCGCCGAGTTGTCCCCAGATGTCGCCGAGTTGCTTGAAAAGTTTTGAAAGATTGTTGTTCACGTTTGATTAAATCTGCATCCGCATGATTTCCTGATACGACTCCAAAAGCCGGTTGCGCACCTCGACCATGAGTTGAAAAGAGACATTCGCTTCTTCCATCGCGATCACCG
>CAXUBD010000178.1:3615-4507 GCA_964249225.1 uncultured Verrucomicrobiota bacterium
GGCACCGTCTGACCGCTTTGCAACGCGCTCACGGCTTGCGCGGAAATATTTTGCTTCGCATTCACGTCGGAAACCATCTGGCCAAGCATGGACGCAAACGAATCGCCGGTCGGCTGGACGGATGTGATTTCCTTTGCGCGGCCCAATTCCGACGGCATTTCGATGCCGGTCGCGGGCAACGGCGTCGCTCCCGGCATGAGCGCGTCCACGTTGGGCATCAGGCCGGACATGGTTGGGTTGATCGCCGGGATGGGTGACATTATTTATTTTTGGTCGTGATAAAATCAGTGTTTGCCGATGGCCAAAGTTTCCATCGCCATCGAACGTGCGTTTTTGACGACCGCGAGGTTCGCTTCAAACGTGCGCGAGGCCGAAATCAGATCGGCCATTTCTTCTTGCATGTTGATGTTCGGCATCGCCACCAGGCCGTTGGCGTCCGCGTCGGGATTGCCCGGATCGTAAATGTGGATCGGCGGGCTGGAATCTTTTTCAATGTGCGCTCCCTGGATCGCCGGCATTTGCACGCTGCCGTCGCTGTTCATCGCTTGCTGCAACGTCGTGTCAAACACGACGACCTGCCGTTGATACGGCTTGCCGTCCACGCCGTGAGTCGTGTTGACGTTAGCGATGTTTTGGGAAATGACATCCAGCCGCGTCTGCTCGGCGTCCAGCGCGGCCGTGGTGTTTTGAATGCCGGAAAGAATTTGGATCATGCGTCAATCCTTGCCGGTGATAGCCATTTGCATCCGCGCCAACATGCCGCCGGATGTGGCGATGGCGCTTTCAATCACGACGATCTTAACCCGTGGAATCAACCATTCTATCTTCATCAGGTCGTCGAGCACGCCTCCAAACACGACCTGCAGTATTTGGGGGATGCGGATTTCAAGCA
>CAXUBD010000178.1:4517-5818 GCA_964249225.1 uncultured Verrucomicrobiota bacterium
CGCCGATGAGCTGCGTTTCGAGCGCGTGCGTCATGGCGTTTTGGTTCATCTGCATCAATTCATTTTCCAAATGCACCGTGTTCCCGTCGCGACTGCTGGCAACGGCGGTCGTGTCCACTGCCAGCGTCGGTTGCAAGGCGCTGATCTGCTGCGGATCGCGCATCGCCGTGGCGCGTTTCAGTTCCGTTTCGAACGAAGGCGCGAGGTCCACACGCTTGTAACCCGGCGTTTCCAAATTCGCGATGTTGTTGGCGATGGCTCCTTCGCGCAGCACCACCGCGTCCAGCGCTTTGTTCGCCGCGAGATAATTCGGCTGATTAAATAAAGCTTCAATCATGTAAATAACCCTGCTCGTCATGCTAAGCAACGATGATGCCAGCCAGCAAAACGCCTTTAAAAACAGGATTTTTTATGGCCGTGAAACGGACGGTAGGAAAATGTTACCGTGTTGGCGGCGCAGGTAGGCAACTGTTGTCCGGTAAAATGAAACGCGGTAAAATCTCCCGCGCCGGCGGCTTTTTTTTAATTTTCTTCAAAAACTGCGGCCTGCACTTTACCCTGTGCCCGTGCGCATCATTTCGGTCCAACTTGGAAATCGCGGTTATGCGATCAAAATCGCGCCGGGCCTGCTCAAGCAAACCGGTGACGAGTGTGCGCGCCTGAAGCTTGGCGCGCGTTGCGCCATCATTACCGACGCGAATGTCGGCAAAAAGTTTGCCCAGCCCACTTTTGAATCGCTGGTCAAGGCTGGCTTTGAACCGGTCCTCGTCACCGTGCCGGCGGGCGAAAAATCAAAATGCATTTCCATTGTTGAAAAATGTTACGACCAGCTTGCCGCGCACCGGCTGGAAAGAAAATCTTTCATCGGCGCGCTTGGCGGCGGCGTGGTCGGCGACCTCGCGGGATTTGTCGCGGCGACCTATCTGCGCGGAATTGATTTTGTGCAAGTGCCGACGACGCTGCTCGCGCAAGTGGACAGTTCCGTCGGCGGAAAAACCGGCGTGAATTTGCGCGCGGGGAAAAATCTCGTCGGCGCGTTTTACCAGCCGCGACTCGTTTTGTGTGATTTGGAAACGTTGCAGACTTTGCCGGAACGCGAGTTTCGCGCCGGTCTTGCCGAGGTCATAAAATACGGAATCATTTTCGACGCGAAACTGTTCGCGCGGCTCGAACGGAATTTGCCGAAAATTTTGCAGCGCGATTCAGAAACGCTTTCGGAAATCATCGTGCGCAGTTGCGAAATCAAGGCCGAGGTCGTTTCGCAGGACGAAACTGAAAGCGGCCTGCGCGCGATCCTGAAT
>CAXUBD010000179.1:0-5796 GCA_964249225.1 uncultured Verrucomicrobiota bacterium
GCCCACCCCGCCATGAAATCCTCCTCCACCAATATAACCCCCCCCGCCATGATAATATCCGCCGCCCCAGCGGCCGCCGACTCCAAATGAAAGTGACACTGCCGGATAACCCCAGCCGTAATAGGAACCATAATATGGATAATAGTAGGGCTGATAGTATGAAGAGTCGTAGTAATAAGTTTGCGTGTCCGGAACCACGTAGACGGACGAAGCTGGCGGCGATTGAACAGTAGCGCTAGGCGTGGTCGCAACTTGGGTGCTGCTTGGTTGCAGTACGGTCTGATTGGCCGCGACGTTCTTTGGTTGGTTCAACATGGCGCTGACGACGGCGTCAGAAACTCCATTTTGCCGCAGATAAATAATTTGATTCGCGTCGAGGCCGTAGCTATTGCCGGAATTTTGGACAAACGTGAGGATGGTGCTGTCGCTGACTTTCGCCTGCGCGAGTTGCACGATTTGTGAGACGCCGTAAGACAATTGAACCGGCGCGGTTTGTTGAGGTGCCGTCGCGTTGGAAGAATCCTGCGCCACAGCGGTCAAAGTCGAGAGTGCCAGTCCCGTGCCGGCGGCGACGGCCAAAAATGATTTTTTAAAATTTTGAGTTTTCATAACGTTTTTGATTTCTACGTTGTTATTTCAACTGATGCAATTTCGTATCAATCATCCGCTTTGTCAATTAAACGCCGCCGCGACGGAAAAAAGGTGCTTCCGAACTGCCACTTTCGGCGTTTCGTCGGAGACTGAACCAAAAAACTTTAAAAAAGTTATTGCATTGGAACGGATGTTTGATAGATTGCGCGCCCGCTTTCAAACCGTGAGCGGAAGTTTGGTTAACCATTAATAGACAATTGTTCTTTGTATGGCTGCACAACGCATCAGAATCCGTCTCAAGGCTTATGACCATCGCGTCATAGACCAGTCCGCGCGTGAAATCGCCGACACCGTCAAGCGCACCGGGGCGCGCGTCGCCGGTCCGATCCCGCTGCCGACCCGCATCGAAAAATTCACCGTGCAACGTTCGCCGCACTCGGACAAAAAATCGCAGGAAACTTTCGAGCAACGCACCCACAAGCGGCTGATTGACATTCTCGATCCCACCGCCAAGACCGTGGACGAATTGAAAAAACTCAATCTGCCTGCCGGCGTGGACATCACCATCAAAATTTGACGTGTGCCTCGTTGAATTGTTAAACCGTTAAATCATAAAATTTATGCCCCTTGGATTGCTCGCAAAAAAACTCGGAAGCACGCGCGTCTATGATGCCAGCGGCAACGTCGTCCCCGTGACGGTCGTTCTCGCCGGTCCCAATCGCGTCCTGCAAGTCAAAACTCAAGCCGGCAAGGACGGCTATAATTCCGTCCAGCTCGGCTTCGACGACCAGAAAGAACAACGTCTGACGAAAGCGTTGCTCGGCCATATCAAAAAACAAAACGGCGCGGCGGTCAAACGCATCAAGGAATTTCGCGATTTCTCGAAAGACGTGAAACCCGGCGATATTGTCGGCCCGACGTTGTTTGCGCCCGGAGATTTCATTGACGCCATCGGCACGACCAAAGGCCGCGGCTTTGAAGGCGTCGTCAAACGCCATCGTTTCGCGGGCGGTGATTCGACGCACGGCGCCAAAGGCTGGCACCGCCGCAGCGGCGCGATTGGTCAACGTCTTTTTCCCGGCACGGTCATGCGCGGAATGCGGATGCCTGGTCACATGGGACAAGACACGCGCACGACGCAGAACCTCGAAGTCATCCAGGTTCGCGAAGCGGACAATGTGTTACTCATAAAAGGTTCGATTCCCGGAGCGGAAGGCGATTACATCATCATCCGCGAATCCAAAAAACGTCCGAAAGGCTGGAAAGCTCCCGTCAGCATTTCGCTGAAGAAAAAAGGCGCTGATAAAAAAGCCGCCGCACCCGCGCCTGCTGCTGCAAAGAAATAACGCGCCATGAAAATCGCCATTAAAAATATCGCAGGAAAAAATTCCGGCGAACTTGAAGTGAAGTTCGCGCTGGTCGAAGACGGCAAAGGCACGCAAGCCGTTCACGACGCCGTCGTCGCATATCAGGCCGCGCAACGCAGCGGCACCGCCAGCACCAAAACCGTAGGCGATGTCCAGGGTTCCAACAAGAAGCCGTGGAAACAAAAAGGCACGGGCCGCGCCCGCGCCGGTTCATTCCGCTCGCCGTTATGGGCGGGCGGCGGCGTGGTCTTCGGACCGAAGCCGCGCGACTTCACGAAAAAAATCTCCAAGAAAACCCGCAGCCTTGCATTGCGAAAAGCGTTGAGCGAACGGCTCAAGCTGGGCGACGTGATTATCGTGGACGATTTGAAATTATCCTCGCCAAAGACGAAAGATTTCATCGGCGTGATTTCCGCGCTGGAATTGAAGGGCACGACGCTCGTCATTTCCTCCGGCATTGACAAAAATCTGACGCTCGCCTCGCGCAACCTCGAAAAAGTCGCGTTGACGACGAGTGATTCGCTCAACACTTACGACGTGTTGCGTCCCGACAAATTATTGTTCACGCGCGATGCCTTTGAAAAAGTCGAAGCCCGGCTGGCGATTGATTGATCGCGCGACTGATTCAACGATTTAACCCTTTCCCGATTCAACGAACCATGAACGCTTTCGAAATCATCAAGACCGTCCGCCTGACGGAAAAAGGCACGCGCCAGGGCGAAAAATATAATCAATACACCGTTGTGGCCGACCGCCTCGCGACCAAGCCGCAAATCCGGCAGGCCGTGCAGGAATTGTTCAAAGTCAAGGTCACCAAGATCAACACGCTCAACGTTCGCGGCAAAGCGCGCCGCAAACGCACCGCCCAAGCCGGCGTCACCTCGAGCTGGAAAAAAGCCATCGTGACGCTCAAAGACGGCGACAAGATTGTTTTGACCTAGAAATTTTGGATCTTCCATGACGCGAAGTGAAATTTCACTTCGCGTTTTTTTTGTTGGCGCATTTTGCATTTTCCGTCAACTCTGTCCTGTGCCTGCCGCCGTCAACACTGAAATTTTTTTCGACCTGCCGTTTCCGCGTTCCGCCGTCTGGCCGGTGTTAAGCCAGACCGACTGGCTGAACCGCGCCATCGGTTTGCCGGCCATCAGTTATCGCACCGAGCCGCTGGCCGAGGGCGGCAGCGCGGTTTTTGCCTCGGCCAAAATTTCGGGGGCACAATTGCGCTGGCGCGAGTGGCCGTTCGAATGGAACGAGCCGGAGTTTCACGTCGTGCGGCGCGAATTTCTTTCCGGGCCGCTGCGCGAATTCGTGGGCGGCATCGAATTTTTTGAAACGCCCGGCGGCGGCACGCGGCTGCGCATTCACAGCCGGCTGACGCCGCGCAACGCGCTCGGAAGCTGGCTCGCCAAAACCGTCATCGCGCCCAAGGCCACGCGTGACATGACGGCGGCCGTGGCGCACCTAAAAAAATTTCTTCAAGGCGAACTCCGCCAGTCGCTCCCCAAACTTTGCGTGTCGCCGGTGGATGAAACCATTTTACAAGGCTGCGTCGAGCGTTTACGCCGCGAGACTGGCGACGACGCCCTGATCGAACGTTTGGCCGACTGGCTGCGTTCCGCGCCTGATGTCGAGTTGACACACATCCGTCCAAAAGCCCTGGCGCGTGAATGGAACCTGGACACTTGGGCGATGCTGCGCTTGATGCTGTTCGGCGCGCACGGCGGCCTGCTGCAATTCCGCTGGGAAGTTTTGTGTCCCAACTGCCGCTCGACGCGCGCGCCGAAGACAATTGGCCTGGCTGGATTGAAACGCGAATCGCACTGCGACGTCTGCCAGATCAATTTCGACGCGGAATTCGACAAATCGGTGGAATTGAAATTCACCGTGCATCCGGCCGTGCGAAAAGTTCCGGATCAAACTTTTTGTCTCGCTGGTCCGGGCGGCAAGCCGCACGTCGTCCGCCAGCTTTTGCTGCAGCCCGGCGAAACGCGCGCTTGGAAATGGCCGGCGGACAGCGCGGGACTGCGCCTGCGTTCGCCGCAGGTAAAACAGGCTTTGCTTTGCGAGACCATTGCCGGGCGGGAAAACGGACGGATCGAATGCCGCCCGGAAAATTTTCATTTTTCTTCCGGCGCAAATGCGGACGGCTGGAAAATTTTTAATCCGAATAATTTTCCGATGCAGGCGACGTTGGAGCGCATTGCGTGGAGCGAAGACATTTTGACCGCCGCCGCCGTGACGAACTGGCAGGTGTTCCGCGATCTGTTCGCCGCCGAGGTGATTTCGCCCGGCGAACAAATCACGGTGAGCGAGCAGACAATTTTGTTCACCGATCTGCGCGGCTCGACGATGATGTATCACGAGCTTGGCGACGCGTGCGCCTACACGTATGTGCGGAATCATTTCAGCGTGATCAGCGACGCGGTGCAAAAAAATCACGGCGGCCTCGTCAAAACCATCGGCGATTCCGTGATGGCCGTGTTCAGCAATCCCGCCGACGCGTTTGCCGCCGCGACCGCGATGTTCGCGGGCATCGCGGCGGCCAACCGCCAGTCGCCCGAACGCCAGCAACTCGTGCTGAAAGCCGGTTTGCACGTCGGACCATGTCTCGCGGTCAACGCCAACGACCGGCTGGATTATTTTGGCACGACGGTGAACCTGGCCGCGCGGCTGGCGGATTATTCGCGCGGCGGCGAGCTGACGATTTCCGACGAAATTTTTCTCCGCGCCGAAGTACGCCAGCGTTTTGACCATCGGCTTTCCTCGGCGGAACTGGACAAATTCATCCCGCGCGGTTTCACCCGGCCGGTCAACATCTGGCTGGTGCCGATGAATTGACGGCGCGTGGATTTTTATTCTGAAGGTTGGACAGCTTTTGTCCGCGCCGCGTGCGAAGATTTGACACGGCCGGAATTTAGGTTCAATTACCCTTTGCCCGTGAACGTAAAAACGCCCAATCGAATTTTACATGTGGATGGCGACAGTTTTTTTGCGAGCTGCGAAATCGCGCTCGACGAAAAATTGCAGGGCCGCGCTGTGTGGGTCGGCGGCGGGCGGCGCGGCGACGGCATTGTCATCGCGGCGAATCGCGCGGCGAAAAAGTTCGGCGTCAAGACCGGCATGGCGTGTTTTGAGGCGAAACGGCTTTGTCCGCGCGGCGTTTTGTGCAAGCCGCACTATGATGAATATCGGCAGCTCTCGGCAAAAATGTTCCGCGTGCTCGAAGAATATGCGCCGACGCTCGTGCCGGTTTCGATTGACGAAGGCTTCCTCGATTTCACGACAATGGACAAGCACGTCTGGCGCGACACGACGCCGGAAAAATATGTGCAGGAAATCTGCGCGCGGATTTTGCGCGAAGTGAAATTGCCCGTTTCCGCCGGACTTGCCAATTCATCGCGGCTCGCCAAACTCGCGACAGACGCGGCCAAGCCGGGCTTCAGCGAAATCAAATCCGGCGATGAAAAAGAATTTTTGAAAGACCGTTGGGTGCGCGAACTTTCCGGCCTTGGAAAAAATCGTCAACGCTCGCTCGCCGCGCTCGGCGCGCTGACGTTTGGGCACGTCGCCAAACTGCCTTCGACTTTGCTGAAACAAAAATTCGGCATTTGGGGCCAGCAACTCTGGCTTTTTTCAAACGGACTTTGGAACGAGCCGCTGCTGCTCGAAGTGAAAGACCGCACGACGATTTCCAGCAACACCACGCTGCCCTACAACGAGCCGGATTATGAGGCGGCGCTGACCTTTGCCCTGAGTGAGACCACCCGGCTGGTCGGCCAGTTGCGCCGCGAGCAAATGCAGGCGCGCGAGATGAGCCTGACAATCCGGTTCGATGATT